>JBMNOU010000016.1:0-34389 GCA_050943215.1 Christensenellales bacterium
AGCAAATGAAACTGCATATCCAAAACTTTTTTTATAATATCGTAAGGGAATTTACCAGAAAAAATAGTATTATTCCTTTACCATTGTTTTTAATTCTTGTGCTTCTTGTTTTAGATTATAACCCATAACGTAATCCCCTTTTTATTTATCATATTTATTGCTCTTGCTTCTTTCCATCATAACAATGATTCCTGTTGCCACACAACAATCACCATTTGCCAGCTAAACTGTTTAGTTTGCATCAATAAAAGCCAAAGAAAAGAGGTTTAAAGCCAGCTCTTATATTTTTTAACAGTTTCAGCCCGTTACCCCAGGTTCCTGCTCTTCTCCTATACTCTCCGATAATCTCATCAGGTAAGAAAACATCCGTTGGCATATTGATAGCAGTGATCGCATCGTCAAAAGACCTACCACTGCATATGTCTTCTTCCGTCAACATATATTCTCCGTCTACCCTGTGACATCTCTCAACAGCCCCTAGCTTTTTAAAGAATCCTGTAAGCATTTTACATCTATTTGTTTTGGCTGGATTCCTTTTTTAGTAGCCAAAGCTGCAGCTGTGCCCGCTGCCTGTCCCGTGCATACACTGGGTGTGGTATACCTGATTGCAGCCCAGGTAATGAAATCTGATGAAGATGCCCCGCCGGCAGCCATCAGATTATCGAAATCCTTTTATAAACTGGTCAATGGATTTATCGTCTATTTCCGTGCTATCATTTGCACCTCTTTAAAACCCTTTGAAAGGTATATGCCGAAATAACCTTTACCTGCCGCTTAATCCAATTCGCAAAAATACACTTCATTTTCAATGATCACTTTGCATAATTTTTCTAACCCCATTTTCTGCGTCGTTGATTGTTACACTCTTTTTCCTCTTCGATCTATATTTTTAATGCAACGGTTACTGCACTCTTATCAAGTAACGTCTTCAACTCATCATCCAGTTTCAGCACACTTAGCGACAAACCAGCCATTTCAAGGGATGTCATATAGTTCCCGACTATTGTCTTATATGTTTTAATTCCCTTATTTATCAGTATTTCACTCACGTCATTGTAGAAAAGGTATAACTCCATCAAAGGAGTTCCGCCAAGCCCGTTTAAGATCACAGCGCATTCGTCACCGCTTTTCAATTTCAGCTCGTTTGTTATCATCGTGCACATATTCTGAGCAAATTCCCTTGAACTTACCAACTTACGCCTTTCTATACCTGGTTCACCGTGTATGCCTACGCCGAACTCAATCTCCTCTTCCGAAAGCTGGAACGTAGGGGTGCCTTTCGCCGGTACTGTGCAGGAAGTAAGCGCAATACCAATGGATTTTACATTTTGTATCGTCTTTTGCGCAACGCGTTTTACCTCGCATAACTCTTTACCAAGCTCTGCTGCTGCGCCCACAATTTTATGAACGAATATGGTCCCTGCCACACCCCTGCGTCCTACTGTGTAAAGGCTATCCTCCACAGCAATATCGTCGTTCACATACACACTTTCCACTATTACGCCATCTTCCCTGGCCATTTCAGCCGCTTCGTTAAAATTCATGCAATCACCTAAGTAGTTTTTTACGATCAACAGTGTTCCTTTTTCTGTTTGCGTCTGTAGTATGGCATTGTAAACCTGCATGATCGATGGTGATGCGAATACATCCCCACATACAGCTACATCCAGCATACCCCTACCTACAAATCCTCCATGGGCCGGTTCATGACCACTACCGCCGCCACTGATGAGGCATACCTTATCCTTATTCGCTTCCTTCCTTTTTATAACCTTATATTTCGGATCGAACTGCAGCAAATCGCTATGCGCTTTCTGCATTCCTTGGCACATCTGCACAACCATGTCTTCAACCCTGTTGATTATCTTTTTCACGCTTTTTCCCTCCATTTTCTTTTATTAATGGATTGTCACTGTCCAAGCTTATCCGCGACCACTATGGCTGCATAAACCAAATCAGGCGTTACTGGGAAGGGCATATTGTGTATGGTTTCACCCTGCGCGCACGCCGCTTCCGCTACCGCCATGATCTTTTCTTTGGTAACCAGCGTGATATTTAGATCCTTCAAACATGTCGGCAATCCTACGGACTTGCAGTACTTGATTACCGTATCGATCTCTTCTTTTGGCGCATTCTCCAGTACCAGGTGGACAATCGCTCCAAACGCAACCTTTTCGCCATGATAAAAGTAGTGCGTTTCCTCCAGCACCGTCAGCCCATCATGAACCGAATGGCTCGCCGCAAGCCCACTGCTTTCAAACCCCAGGCCACTTAACAAAATATTTGCTTCCACTATATTTTCAAGCGCCGGTGTAACTACGTTTAATTCACATGCCGCTTTTGCTTTCTCCGATTCCGCAAGCAGCGTCTCATAACATGCTGTTGCAATTGCAAATGCCGCTTTTGTACTTTTGCCTCCGGTCATGTTGTTGGCGCCGGAACGCATGCAGGAACGCGCCTCAAAATACGTCGATAACGCATCTCCCATCCCCGATACTAAAAACCTGGCTGGCGCCCTTGCGATGATGCCTGTATCCACCAATACTATGTCCGGATTCTTATTTAAATGAAAGTATTCTTCAAATGTTCCGTTCTCAGTATAGATGATCGCAAGCTTGCTGGTTGGCGCATCCGTCGCCGCTATAGTCGGTGCAATGATTACAGGCAATTTCAGCATATGGCTGGTCGCTTTTGCGGTGTCCAGCGCTTTGCCACCACCCAGTCCGATAATAACACCACAGCCATCTCTCTGCGCCATATCCTGCATCCTTGCTATCTCTTTCTTTGTACATTCTTCATTGAATTTTCCGTATACGATTTGGAACGTATGTTTTTTTATTGCCTCGTCTATATAGTTTTGTACGCGATTTTGGTCGGCATCCGAGGCTACTAGTAATGCTTTTCTCGAAAAATCAAGCACATATTCTCCAAGATTTTGAAGTTCATTTTCCCCCTGGATATACTTGGAAGGCGAAATCATTGTCTTTCTCATTTCATGCACTCCTTACTTAATTCAGTCTTGCTTTTATCAATTTTTAATGAAATGCTACTTAGAAAAGATATATATCTTGATTATATTTTAAAATAATATTCTGTTAATTACATCGTAGATAATTGTTCATTCATTGTATTTATAAGTTGAAATTATATTTTGAATAAATTGTAATAACAATCATTATTCTTATAATAATAGAAATTTTTTTTTATATATTGTATTGTATTTATTTATTGTGTTGTTATATAACGGATTATCAATCATTGTCATTTGATATTCGATTGGATCGCCAATCGACGGGTGTATGGGGATCATGCCAAAGCGTCTATGGAATAAATTTCATAGCAAAGTATTTAAAAATCTCAAAAAATCAAGAAAGCACTTAAAAAAACAATGTATAACGCAAAAAGTCAAAAATGCATATCGTCATTCCGTCCGATATATCCAATTGGACCTGTTAATAAAATCATATTTTAAGTTATGAGATTAATGCGAGACGGTCAAAAAAAGGCGAAAATTATAGCTTTGGTTAACCGAACCAAAATATTTTCTGAAGATAAATAATTTAACTTATCTTTCACAAAAATTGTGTTATAATAAATACTAATTATATAAAAAGGAGAAGACACATGCATTTTTTGCATCTCACATTCAGGGTAAGAAATATTGAAAAATCCATTAAGTTTTATGAAGAGTTTATCGGACTTAAAATTCAGAAGCGGTTTTCTTTAGGTGAATGGGAGATAGCTTTTCTCGCAGATAAAGAAGGCGCTACGCAGATTGAACTTGTCTATATGCCAGAGGGAGTAAAAATCGAAACAAAAGGACTGACGGTGTGTTTTCAAACAGAAGATCTTGATGGCGTTCTAAAACAGGCGCATGAAAAAGGACTTAATCCTTCAGATATAAGAAACCCTGATCCTGAAAATAGATATTTCTATGTTTATGATCCCGATGGTGTTTCAATAGAATTCAAACAGAAGATGTAAATGCTTGTGTAACGGTTAAGGGTTCATATTCCAATAGAGGCACAGATATTTTTTATCGGATTCGAACCCTAAAGAAGCCTCAGCATTAATATAAGGATGCGTTAATTTTTATAAATAGTTTATTTGTAAAACGTTTTCGCCCACATGATTCTGCTTATTCATAGCCCGTGAGTTTTATATTGTTGGATAACAATTACCGCCTTCCTGAAAACCAAAACAGCCGGAAGGTAGCAAGCCTTAACCCGTTCTTTACCGATAATTTCCTATCGGGGTTGACCATTTATACCTTTTGCAGCAACCTACTAAAAAGTTTATTTTTAAATTTTTTTGTTATTACTTTTACGCCTATATAGGTAATTTTTTGATATATTAATTCTTAATCTTTACACCAATGATTTTCACTATTATTTAACTATATAGTATTAAATTACATGCCTATTTTAATTTTTCGTGGGAAAAATAATAGTAAAAGGAGGTGAAAATGAATGGCGAATAACAACAATCAGACGTTGGTTCCTCAGTCAAAACAGATGCTTAACAACATGAAATATGAAGTGGCTAATGAGGTTGGAGTAAATCTTAAACAGGGTTATAATGGCGACATTTCCGCTCGCCAGGCTGGCCAAATTGGCGGCAACATGGTTAAGAAAATGATACAATATGCGGAAAGCAATATGTCTGGAGGCTCAACTAACTTCTAAATTTCCGTTAACATCTTATAAAAAAGAAGAGTGAAAACTCTTCTTTTTTTTGAAATAAACGCTAACATCAAAAACCATTAAATTTCTATATCCTCTATTTAGACTCAGAACTTGATGGATTTTTAATGCAGAGTATGGGATCGATTTTTTTTCTTCTTATAAAATATGTAATTATCACAATTAAAGGTATTATAAAAACGACGGGAAGGATTACAAACGGAAAAATCCGATCTGAACGAAGCATCTCGATTGTGCTTGATTTGTCCATTACGGGCAGCAGACAAATAATAAACGCAATGATTGAAAACGGAATTACAAAATTTTTATGTGTTTTGGCATTAATCATACCGGCAAAAACATAACTGGCCATATAATTATATATTGTTAGTTTTAATACTGCTACCGGGAACCAGGATAAAGCATTCAGTGATGATGCCCTTTCAATGAAATCAAAAATCTCTACCTGCCTTGTAAAAACATAATACGGGTTCCATAAATGTTTGGCAAATTCGACACCTAAAACCAGCATTGTAGGGATCAGTATCAGGGAAAAGGCAATCCCGAACACAATTAGGGCCACGGCATACGTTTTATTGATGCTTATTTTTTGTCCCAGGTAATATGAAAACACCCAGAATATCAAAATCTCAGAATATCTCGCTGCTGTGAAAAAAGCGCCTTCATTTAATTCAAGAAAAGTGGAATCGGCAAGCACCGGCTGAAGGACCCTAAAGTCCATCTTATCCGATTCAAATACAGGAAAAAATACGATTGTAAGCAGTATAAAAGGAACAATAAACGTGGCCAGCCGTCCGATTGTCCCTGCCCCTTTATATGCCGCATAGCATATAGGAACGATCATAAATATAAGCAGACCCCATGTGGGCGTTTCGGGAAATATATAGATGTTGATAAAAACTGCGGTGATCAGCATGCACGCTGTAAAACAGTATAAAAAGAACAAGACATACGGAATCAGCAGCGCTTTCCCCAAAACTTTCCCCATTGTTGTTTCAACCATCTCAACCGCATTCATTCCTCTGAATCGATTGACCAAAAACAAAACGGGTGCATTAAAAACCAAAAGATACACAAAAGAGATCAAGAGCACAATCCACATATCCTGATTTGCCGGTGGCGATGTCATTATCGGCAAAAACGAATATGGGAACACCAATGCACTCCCAACAGCCATCAGCGCCAATTGAACGGATGTGATAATAGGCTTTTTTCTCATAGCATCTTGTCCTTTATTATAAACGGCTCTTTAATCTCGCCCGATCTAATAACTGACGACTCGACTGAAATATTGACTGTTGCCTTCGAAAAATAATCATCCCAATTCTCCCTGATTTCTTTCCATTTATCTGGATGCTGGGCATGCATATACGTACCAAACCCGAATATATCGCTTTGAAATTCCTGCTGAGCCTTTTTAACTGACTGCGCAATTTCCGTCAACAACTGTTTGTTAACGCTTTGCTCCACAGTTTTTGCCCCTCCAATCTTGCTTATTTCCGTTGTACCGCTTTCCTGGACAATTCCGGTTGTGCATTTTATCTTGACATCCAAAACGGCCTCACCACTTTTAAAAGCCGTCTTAATATCAGCCGTAGATTTGATTATCTTTACAACGGCCTGCCCGTCCCCCGAAGCAACGGATACATAAGATTCTTTGTCGTTGCCTGTAATGATGTTATAAGCCCTTGTTTCGGTACCGTTCATAAATCCCACCAGACTGCCGTTTTTAAATGCAGCAAGCCCTTCATATCGAATTTTATTTTGTGCATTTGCCAAATTGGCTCTGCCGGCCTGAGAACCCTGAGATCCCGAAGCACTACTCCCGGGCTGCTTCAATTCGCAGGGCAATACCTCGGCAACTCCTGCTACCGGCTGTTTGCCTTCAATATAGTAATCCTTGATAAAATTAATCAATGTTACAAAAACAGAGTTAGATATCGTATTTGGCTGGTGTTTTTGCAAACTGTTAAAATAATCGCCTGTTGTGTTCGCCAGGCCGATCTGGCAGTTATATATGTCTTTTGGGTTTTCACCTTTAACAATAATTACCAGAGGCGTTTCGCTAGTCTGATGTTCTCTTGTAAAGTACTCAAGAGCAATGCGCATGCTTGTTTTGGCAAACCTTTCTGAAAAAAACCGCGTCTGGTTCTGTCCGGCGAACAGGGTTCTGTCCAGAGATACCGTCAGATCGTTCAATGCCTCGACCAGGGACGGCCCTTCTCCCGAGAATATGATATACGGATTCTCATTAGTTGAAGCAGCTTGCTGTGTGCCCGCGGCTCCGGACGGGTTCATAACCTCTACAACCGCCTCATAGATTCCATCTTGTACATCATAGAAAGAACTGTTTATGATTGAGATGTCTTTCGGCTCTGCCTTGCTCCAGCAGCCAGGCAAAACCATTACCATTATGATGATAAGTAGCAGGCAAATGTTTTTTTTTATTTCTGTTTTCCGCAATACTGCCATGTTTATCCCCTTCTTTTCACGTTTTGTCTGGCAATGGAGGTGGGCCTGTATTTAAGCGATCGCCAGGGAAACCTTATGATACTATCCTTTAGCTCATTCTTTGAAAAAGAAGATAAAACGGGCACACCGAATGATTCCGTTGATATTATCTGCGTCATCATAATGACATATGCCGTTCCGATCCCAATCAGGCCCATTATGCTGCCAAACAGCCAGAAAACGCCCCTGTATATCAATATATACTCATTTAAATTGGGCAATACAAAACTCGTGACTGCGGAGATGGCAACTATAATGACGGATGGTGCGCTAACGATCCCCGCTCTAACGGCAGTATCTCCGATAATTAGCGATCCGACGATTGTAATGGCGGAGCCTACGGCCTTGGGCATCCGTGTACCGCCTTCTCTTAATAGTTCAAACAGCACGGTCATCAAAAGGATCTCTGCAGCGATCGGCATCGGCGTTTGTTCAGACGACGTAACCACAGTCGTTAGAAATATTGCAGGGACCATCTCATGGTGAAAAGTCAATATCGCGATGGTCATACCGGGCAGCATAACGGCTAGAAAAAGGCCGAACACTCTTAATATCCTGACCATTCCACAATACGATACCCTGGTATAGTTGTCTTCGGACGTGTGAAAGTTTTCAATAAATAGATCGGGTATGATCAGCGCATGGGGCGTACCGTCACACAATATGGCAACACGGCCTTCAGAAATGCAATTGGCTAATTTGTCCGGTTTTTGAGTCAGCCCGATTCCGGAAATAGGGCTGAATGTGTTTTTTTCAATAAATTGTTCAATATGCCCTGTTTCGAGAATCATATCCGTATTAATTTCAGACAGGCGTTTTTTTACTTCTTTCAATATATCCTGATTGACTATGTGGTCGATATATACCATTGTCACAATCGTTTTTGACTGCTTGCCTAAAACGATATTTTCGAGCCTTAAGTCAGGTGTCTTTATCTTTCTGCGGATCATTGCTGTATTCGTTCGGATATTTTCCGTAAACCCCTCTTTGGGGCCTCGGATAGTAGCTTCGGCGGTCGGTTCTTCTATTGCTCGGTGTTCCCAGCCCCGCAGTTCGATGAAGTATACCGTTTTGCTGTTTCCGTAAAAAATGGCTACTTCGCCTGTCAGAACGTTGTCTGCAAATGCCGACATATCTTTTGATTGTGTATAGAGTGCATTTAAGGCTGGCGCGATTTTCCCATCGAATCCACGAGCCTTTAATGGCCTGATGATATCCCGGCCAACAAGATCTTTTTCGACAAGTCCATCGATGTATACAATCATCGCCTTTTCGTACCGCGTCTCAAATGTTTTAACAATCACATCCGAGCTGTTACCTAATATGGTTTTGACCAGATTTTCGCATTCGGATATTTTTGACGGGACCCGCTGTTTTTTTTGTCCGTTTTCTTTGTCGATACTTGGCCCGGGCTTCTCAATATTTTTTTTAGAGCTGAAAATATTAACCACCCCTTAACGAATGATAAATCAACCATATTCTGTCCAGGAAATCAACATTTATGCTCTTTTGGTTAAGGATTAATAACTCCTGCTTTACTATTTCCTATATATCGGTGATCTATAGAAATAACGATATATAAGTTTGGATAAAAATTATGGATATCGCTTTTGAATATTTTGAGCATATGGAAATAGTGAACGGGCAATCGCCACGTTTGTCTTGCATTATTGTCTTTGAACCCCCAGCTGTGCTGGGGAATATAAAAAAGGCCTAATCTACAAGAATAAAGGCCTTTTTTATACATGCATAAAGCGGTCTAGCCAGTATTAGAAGGCTTTTCCCGCGTATGAAATACCCCTTGGCTATGCCGGGATATCATTATTTTAATAACTTAGCCAAGACGGCCGCGTTAAAGCGCTCTGAAACCCTCCTGTTTAAAATTGATCTTTCCTTTCAGCGCATCCTGCAAAATGCCGCACATTTTGTCCCTATCCGCATTCAGTGTTCCTTTTAGGGAAAGATAATTTGAAGCATGGTTGCTGCGGAATATACTTCCCTCAGAATCTAGGTTTTTTAGCATCAACCACGTTTCCAGCGCTACCTCATCCGGTGAGAGCAGTTTAAATTCTCTCTTCATATACTGTTCGTACAATTCGGTATTTTTTTCGACCATAAGCGTAAGAAGCCCGATATATTCCGGCTTGATTTCAGACAAAACAATGCCTGTTTGCACAGCATGTTCTTCCCAAAGCTCCTTTCCACCCAAACCCGAAATCGCCGTAACCGAAAGAGGTATCCCCGCTTCCTTGACCCTTTTGCAAGCTGATATAATCTCTTTTGAAGTCGAGCCTTTTTTGACTCGCGTGAGCACTGTATCGCTGCCCGACTCAAGTCCGGTATAAACAATACCTAGTCCGAGATCCTTAAAGGATTTCAGCTCTTCAACTGATTTTATAAGCATGCTTTTGGGTGAACCATATACCCCTACCCGGGTGCATTGCGGTATGTTTTCCTTTATATACGATAAAATCTTCGATAATTCGCTTGTTTTTATAATCAGTGCATCGCCATCCGCAAGAAATATCCTGTTAAAACGATACTTTAGATTAGCCTCGGCTAAATCTTCAATGATATCATCCGTTTTCCTAATATGAAACTTTTTATCTTTATACATGCTACAGAATGTACATTTGTTGTTTGAACATCCAACAGTTGCCTGAACGATCAAACTATAGGCCTCGCTTGGCGGCCTGAAAATATTCCCTTCGTATCTCAAAAAACCCCTCCAAATGATTCGTTATGTATATAATACAAGACAAATTTTTATTTGACAATATACTTTATTTCGCACTCAGCATCTTTAGCCTCGATCATTCGACCCTGGTAACATAACTTAAATATTTTATACCAATATTTTTTCTCATAACCTAACCAGTATGTTTTAACCATTATAAACTCGGCGATATATCCCGGCAACTTTTGATATCAGATATTAAGCTATTTATTAAAACCGCCGCCATAGTTTTTCGGCGTCTTTTCAATAAATTTGTTTATCGTTTGTGCATGCAAAGGCGACGTGCTGGCGCCTAGATATAATGAGTTAAAAGCACCGCAGGCAGAGGCAAACTCCAATGCTTTATGTATATCAAAGCCATTAAGTACACTGTAAATAAACCCCGCGCAAAAGGCATCTCCAGCCCCAGTGGTGTCCTTTGCCGAAATCCGAAACGAATCATAAAATCCCGAAAATCCGGTACAATGCGCGTATATACCCTTGCTGCCAAGTTTAATAATCACATTTTTTGCACCCGCATCCGCAAAAATTTTGGCGGCCTCTCGGCAGTCCGTACAATCCGTCAGATGCGTGCTTTCCACCTCGCTCGGCATAAAATAATCAATATACGGCAGAAAAGGAATCACCCCTTTAAGTTTTAGCCCCTTCTTATCCGATGCCATATCCGCAAAAATCTTAACCCCGTGCTTTGAGGCAAACTGAAGTATTTCCAAAAGCCCATCGTCCTCCAGTTTTGGCATACCGTATATGCTGCCAATTGATAGCGCACGTGTTCGAGCGATGTAATTCATGTCAATGTCTTTTATACAGAAATCAAAGTTATTGCCTCTTTTATAAACGATATTTCGATCGCCCGACGATGAGACGAGCGCGATCGCTGTACTGGTTACAGAAGCTGGTGAAACCGTGACATGCGAAGTATCAACGCCATGTTCCTGAAGCTCAGATAAGAAAATGCGGCCCAAATTGTCCTGACCGATCCGGCAACATAACGAGACACTAAGTCCCAGCTTAGATAGATTAATCGACTGATTAGAAGCGTCACCGCCTGGAACAAGAAGAATATTGTCGATTGTCGTATTGTCACGTTCGAACAAGCTTTTATCTACAGGCATGGCAATGATATCCATGACGGCAATACCAAGTGTTATCACATCAAAAATCTTCATTGCTATTATCATACACCTTTTTCAGTAAATTTTAAACATTATGTATGATAGATATTTATATTTATAACGTTACCATTTAATCGGCATATATATATTAACAGGGGGTGAGTATACATGTTTTTGGGATACCATCGATTCGGATGCAATCCTTGTGACTGTTTGGGCGGTTACGGAGACGGCCCGTGCGGCGGTTATTACAGCTATTGGGATCGTTATCGCTGGTGCGGCGGTTTGGGCAACTGCTTTTTTTGTAGCGGTTGCTTGAACTTCCCGTGGCAATGCATCTTGAGAAATGGATGCTGCGGGCAACCGTGGTGTTAAAAACTAGTAAGAGCTGTGTTTTTAATAGCCTTTAATATCAGAAAAAATATGGCCTATCAGCGATGGCAGGCCGTATTTCAATTCGGGGTATCCGATAAATGGCCACGCATGCCAGTTTTATAACAATAATAACCTCTTGTCACTGGACTTAAGCGTTACCGCGTTTTGCCGACTGTTTTTTGGTGGTGCGGCTATTATTTT
The DNA here is from genome assembly GCA_050943215.1 of Christensenellales bacterium. Classification (GTDB taxonomy): domain Bacteria; phylum Bacillota; class Clostridia; order Christensenellales; family SZUA-584; genus JBMNOU01. Next base: position 11,643 of record JBMNOU010000016.1, read on the forward strand.
GCGCGTCCGCGGTTATCGGCGTCTGTCCTTTGCTCTTTTCTTTCCTAGCCTTTTTATTATCCGGTTGGCTATCTTTTGGCATTGTTTTGTCTCCCAAATAAAATTATTATTATTAGAGTACCCTTTAACATCCGTTTAATTCATATAAGAACATTATAATGCTTTCAATTTTCCAAAATGCCTTATATAATATTAATATTGAAGGATACTAAAGGGATATTTATTGTTAACCCTATATCTTACCATTTTTATCTATCAGGGGTTTTTATGGCAACCGCAATTATTTATGTTTTTTCTGGCACAAAGAATACGCTTGTTACGGCCGGTATGATTAAAGCTCACCTTGAATCCAATCAAATTGATACTTTTATTTATGAAATCAAAAAACCATTTGAAAGTTTTCCAATGCCCGGCTCATACGATTATGTCGGGTTTGGTTATCCGGTTCATGCATTCAACTGCCCGCAGATGTTTTTACAGTTTGTCAAAAGGCTGCCCCAGCAAGCCGGTAAAAAGGCGTTCATTTTTAAAACATCCGGAGAGCCATTTAAACTAAATGATGTCTCGTCTTATAAACTGTATAGATTGCTTGCCAAAAAGAACTATGAAATTGTTCTAGAACATCACATGCTCATGCCGTATAACATCATGTTTCGTTATCAAGACAGTCTGGCCAAGCAAATGTATTTATATAGCAACGCATTGTGCCATCAGCTCGTATTAAAGCTCTTAAGCGGAGAAAAACAACTCTTTAAATTCCATTTGCGGCATAGGATTATTTCTACAATATTCAGGGTTCAATGGTCCGGCGCAAAGCTGAACGGCCGGCTATATACCGTTAATCACAAGAGATGCAATCTATGCATGCGCTGCGTTTATTCATGCCCGTCAAACAATATATCGCTGAAAAAAGGCAAGTTGAAATTTGATTTTAGCTGTGCCATGTGCATGCGCTGTGCCATGTTCTGCCCGACCAATGCGGTCAATATCGGGATTTTGCGTTTTTGGAAAGTCAACGGCGCTTATAATTTTAATAAGATTTTGAGCAATCCTGATATCGCTGCAGATTTTATCAACCCTAAAACAAAAGGATATTTCAGGCTGTTTAAAAAATTCTTTGAAAATGCAGATCGCTCCCTTGCCGCATACGGTATCAAGATTCCTCAAAAATATTCAGGGAAAGAAACACATACCGTTGAACACTACAATATTAAAAAATCCTGCCTCAAATGAACGCGATCAATACGCAAAGTAGTAAGAATAAGGCGGTTTGCGATCTATTAAATCGTTAAGTCCAAAACCGCTAGAGCCCATGACGCACCGAATACAAATAGCTGCTTTTGCGTAACAAAGCTTTTTATGGTAAAAAGAGGCGCTAAAGCCTCTTTATTATCGTGTCAAATTAAACCTCATACCCTTTTTTTGTAGACTGTCCGTTCTGCCTGTCAAAGTTTTCTTTGTTTTTATTAAGATACCTTTGATATAGCTCCTCTGCATCCATACCTGTCTTTAAACACATGCTCACAAAGAAATGTAGTATGTCCACCAGTTCGTCCTTTACCTTTGCTATATCCACCGGTTTTTCATTCTTCCACCATTTAAAATTGACCTCGTCTATAAGTTCGGCCAGCTCCGAAAGCATCGCAAGCGTTTCCTTTTGTATCCACTCTTCCATGGATATATTATCAAGCCCACGCCGTTTTAACAGCTCCGTATCAAATTTTTGCTGATACATAAATATATTTTCAAGCTTGTCCATTAAATCCCCCTAAAAATTGTTCTATTTCGTTTCTCTTTTCTATTTTTCCCGCAAACACGGCGGACATCTTTGAATAGTCGAAGATCTTGTCTATCAATCTATTGACATTATCTATTGTAACTGCTTCGATCTTCGCTATGGTCCCCTGTTCATCGTAGACTTCGTCCAAAAGTAACAGCGATTTTCCGAGTGCGCTCATTTTCGCGTTTGTGCCTTCCATTGAAAGTACATAGTTGCCTTTAAGCTGGTCTTTGCCCTGATTAAAGTCTTCCTCGCCGATTTTCTTCTGTTTTACACGATCAATCTCATCTTTCATCAGCGTAACAACCATATCTGCATTGACAGCCGTGGTTCCAGCATATAATGAGAACATCCCTGCAAAACTATACGTCGAAGGATACGAATAAACAGAATACGCAAGACCTTTTTCTTCTCTGATCGATTGGAACAATCTCGAGCTCATTCCTCCGCCTAATATGTTGTTGAGTATGGCAAGTGAAAACCGCTCATCATCGGCAAAAGTGCATCCGGGAAATGCCAAGCAAAGGTGCGTCTGCTCGGCTTCTTTTTCTAAAAATAAAGTGCGAACCTTTGGTAAAAAAGTGTTCTCACATAAGTCTTTTTCTTTTTTTGCGCCACGTCGGTAATCCTTAAAATGTTTTTGTATAGTATCCAGCATTTGCTGCTCATCATAGCTGCCTGCCACCGAAATAACAATGTTTGCCGGATAATAGTGCATATCGATGTATTGGATAAGATCGCTTCTTGCAAACTTTGCAATGTTTTCGGAAGGCCCAAGTATCGGCTTTGACAGCGTGCTGCCTGTAAAAAACAGTTCGGATATTTTCTCGTGCGCCAATTCTTCAACGTTATCATTGACCATTGCAATTTCTTCAAGCACCACATTTTTTTCTTTTATTATTTCCTGTTCATCGAGCAGGGGATTTATAAACAGATCCGCAAGCACATCTATCGCAACAGACAGCTTATCCGGTACAACGCGCGCATGATAACATGTGCATTCCTTTGAGGTAAATGCATTAAGCTGCCCGCCAATCTTGTCCATGTCAACGGCAATCTGTTTTGCAGTCCTGCTGCTAGTCCCTTTAAACATCATATGTTCTATAAAATGTGATATGCCGTTCTCACCGGGCGTTTCACATGTCGATCCGGTCTTGACCCATATCCCTATTGCGACGGAATTATAATTCGGCAGTTGTTCTGAGATAATCCGGATGCCATTATCCAGCGATTTTATCATGGTGTCTACTCCTTTTAAAGCATTTCGTTTATCTTTAGGATAGTATAACCTTTATTCAGCACAATTTGTACTACATTTTTTAAATCTTCAAAGTTATTGTCCGCATTAATATATATAAACATATCATTGATAATATTATCATTTAATACCTGCTGCCAATCATCAATACTTTTAAGTTTAGCGATATCGATCGACGGGCAAACCTGCAAGACATTACTTCCTTCTACATAACTCATAACTGGAATACTGTATCCTCCGCCGATATATAGCGTTAAACGCTGTCTATCGTTGTTTTTGCTGATATAGTATCCAATGCCATGACCTTTTTTTATCACATGCTGAATTTCTTGCGGTTTCTCGTTAAATGACAGCTCACTGAAGAAAAATGTACCCTTCACACCGAACGTATCAAGTACATTTATATAAGATCTAATGTCACTGGAAACATTGACGCCGATTTGCAAGGCGATGTTTTTTTGGCCTGTATTACCCTTTAAAAATGGTCCTTGTAGCGTTAATTTAAAAGGCATAAATGCCGTAAAATACACAAACAGGATAATCAAAATAAGACAAATATTCGTGAGCAGGGCTCTTCTCAGACTGCTTTTTCTCACCATAATATCACCACCTGCATATATGTTTATTCACGAATACATTAATTTAACACACAGCATAAAAGCAAAATGCAGCCATCCTTTTATAATATGCATTTTTATTAGAACAGTTTACTGAATTGCTGGTTTAAAACTGGCTCTGATAAAAAAAGGCTGCGATTGCAGCCTAAAGTTTGATATTTTATTTCACCTCTGCATGAGATGCGTCCTTGGTATAATATTCGGATGCATTCTTAGAATCCGCAACCTGAATATTAAGTTCAGCGAATTGTGGTGGTATATATGAATCATCTTTAACTATCTTGTCTATATAATAAACCGCATCATGGGCAAGCGCACCCGGTCCGGAGAAAATCGCTGCGTCAGCTTTCCCCGATTGGACCAATGCGATAATATCCATATCTCCGCCATAAATCACTAGATAGACATCTTTTCCAGCCTCTTCCACAGCGCGGGCAGCGCCTCTGCCAAGAGCTTCACTTTGCGCAAATATAAAATTGATACCCTCTTTAGAGGATAATTCAGCCTTTGTCAACGTATAGGCTGTCTCTTCATCGTTGCCGCAAAACTGATCGTAAACGATCGAAATATTCTCTTTTTTTGCAATCGCCGAATCAAAACCGTCCGTAATCAATTGCATTATAAAGCTGTCGTATTCAGTCTTTAGCATCATGCATTCGCCACCTTCTTCTCCGAGACGGCTGACTGCGATTTTCCCGGCCTTTTCACCGATACCGTTATAATCGGGAGAAATAAGCATATTGACGATTCCGTTTACCGAATCGATGATATTTATGACAGGCACATCCTGTGCCTCACACTCTGTCAGCACAGTTTCAAGCGCATCGACGTCAAACGGTTCCAAAACGATGGCGGCGACACCATCCGACAAAAATGATCTTATATTTTCCTCTTGCTGATCAGCGCTCAGCGCTGTCAATATCTGCGCACGATAGTTCATAGAAGAACATTCATTTTCTATATCTGTTATAAGCTGATCATAATATCCGCCCCTGCCCGCAAGGCTAAAACCGATCTCCGGCGGGGATATCGCTTTGCTGTCATTAAATTCCGTCTGCGCAGGTGTGACGGTTAATGACTCCTTTTCCATAGCAATAGAGCCGCAAGCGCAAAATGTGATTACCGCTAATAATATCAAACTTGTTAAAACGAACCTTTTCATCAGTACCTCCATGAGCGCTGTTTATAATTATATCATGGTTACTCGGTAAAAAAAAGTATAACATATATTTAACAATTTCTATATTCCCCATTCAAAATCAAAACAAAGCATTTAAATGCCCGATGTTGTTTTCATGGATAAAAAGGATAAACCGGAAAAAAATATATTTGATTACTTTTAATGAATCCAGGAGGGAAATATGAGCAACAGAAAAGAACAACTTGATAGCTTTTTTAGTGGGCTAAAAGCAATGGGTAACGAATCACCGGATTCCACGAACGCATTTATGAATCTATTAAAGACAACTTATTCTCCCGGTGCGCTATCCGTCAAAATGAAAGAGCTGATCAGCGTCGCGATAGGATGTTATGCCAGATGTGAATACTGTATCGTTTACCACGTTAATGAAGCGCTGAAATCCGGGGCAACCAGAGAAGAAATTATAGACGCTGCTATGGTGTCTGTAGCGTTTGGCGGCGGCCCTTCTATGGCCTACGCCGTCATTGCATTGAAGGAAACCTTGGACGAGTTTGCATAAATCAGCTAACGGATATGCAGTCTAATGTCTCGCCTATGCTACCACTTATCACAAGATTTGCGTTTTTGTCATACGGTGTGGGTGTTTTGTTGATAAGAACAAGCCGGCTGCCTCTATAGTAATTTATCAGTCCCGCAGCCGGATAAACTGCAAGCGATGTTCCACCAACAATCAGCATATCTGCATCGGAAATATGCTGAACCGCGGATTGCAGCGTAATCCCGTTTAGTTCTTCCTCATACAGCACGACATCCGGTTTAATAATACCCCCGCATTCGCAGGTAGGAGTACCGGTACTTTGCTGTATGAACAACGCATCATACAATCGGTTGCATTTTTGGCAATAATTACGGTGAACAGATCCGTGAAGCTCAAGTACATTTACGCTTCCCGCTTTTTGGTGCAGCCCGTCAATGTTCTGGGTGATTACGGCTTTAAGCGTCCCGGCTTTTTCCATCTGCGCAAGTTTTCGGTGCGCTTTACCAGGCTTAGCATCAAGATACAGCATTTTTTCCCTGTAAAATGAATAAAACTCGGCGGTATGGCTAATAAAAAAATGATGGCTCAAAATTGTTTCGGGCATATACTGATAGCGCTGATTATATAAGCCACCGGTGCTTCTAAAGTCGGGTATCCCGCTCTCGGTCGATACGCCAGCTCCGCCGAAAAATACGATACGCCGGCTCTCTTTAATTAACTTTTGTAATACTTTGATACTCATTGTTCCTCCCTTTAATCTTTCTTTAGCACCATTATATCATAGACATAAAAACCGAAAAATAATAGGCCGGAAAAACCGGCCTTATTGGTATGATAGCAATTATTATATGATTTCCTTGCCCATAAATATAACAGACAGCACGCCCGGGCCGGTGTGGCATCCGATTACAGGGCCAACGTCCTGTATAAGAATCTCTCTGAAAGGTATATTTTCTTCAAGCAATTCTTTGAGTTTTACCGCTGCTTCCATATTGTTGGCATGAAGTACATACGAAGTCTGTTCTTTAGGATTCTCAACATTCTGTTGGACAACGTCTAAAAAGAATTTCAATATCTTTTTTGATCCCTTTACCTTATCGGCCGCAACTATTTTACCCTCCTGATTGATTTTAAGTATCGGTTTGACATCAAGTATCGTACCGATCGCAGCAGCGGTCCCTGACAATCTGCCGCCTTTTTTTAGATAATTCAAGTCGTCAACTGAAAACCATGCATGGGATCTGTTTCTATTTTGTATAACCCAATCTTTTATCTCATCAAGAGACTTCCCACCTTCTTTTAATTGTTGGGCATACATAACAAGCTGCCCTGCTCCCATTGATATCCGAAGCGTATCGACGATTTCAATCCTTGCAGATGGATATTCCTCAAGAACCATCTTCTTTGCCATCTGAGATAGATCGAAGTGGCCTGAGAGTGCAGAGGAAAACGATAGATACAAGACTTCTTTGCCGTCTTTTATAATATCACGAAAAAAATCCGCAATATCAGAAGGGGGCCGTGTCGATGTTATGGCATCAGCACCATCGCTAAGTTCTTTGTAAAATCCAGTAATATCTGTGTTTCTGCCAAGATCAAAAAGCCTCTCGTTCCCATCAACAGTATAGGGCATTAAAAAAACAGGTATTTCGTATTTATCCGCGAAAGTATATGGTATTTCTGTATCCGAATCTGTAGCAATAACAAAATCTCGCATGACATTCCTCCTATAATAATATTTTAAAATAATGATAAGAGCGCAAAGCACAATTGCTTTGAATATTATAACATTATACTATCATTCAGCAGCGTATTTTACAAGACAGATTAAAAGACAAAGCACAGATATCACTGATAAATACGTTTAAACACAAAGACGTTTTAAAACCGCTTATTTATACCCACAAAAAAAGTGCAGGCATAGCCTGCACTTTTTCAACATGAGATTTTATTGTGAATTAATACATTCCCGGCATTCCCCCCGGTGCACCTGGCATCGGAGCAGGCTTTTCTTCCGGAATATCCGTTACAATACTCTCTGTCGTCAGCAGCATCGACGCAATGGAAGCGGCATTTTGCAGTGCACTTCTTGTAACCTTTGTAGGATCGATGATCCCTTTGTCAACAAGATTGCCGTATTCGTTTTTTGCCGCATCATAGCCAAAGTTAACATCATTTGCAGTCTTGATCTTTTCAACAATGACGCTACCCTCGACACCTGCATTAATTGTGATCTGACGGACCGGTTCCTCAAGCGCGCGCAGAACGATCTGCATTCCTGTCTTGACATCTCCGTCTACATTCGCGATCTCTGCTTCAACAGCCTTTGCCGCAAAAAGCAGTGCGATGCCGCCCCCGGGAACGATTCCCTCTTCAACAGCCGCGCGCGTGGCCGCAAGTGCGTCCTCAATGCGCATCTTACTTTCCTTCATCTCTGTTTCTGTTGCCGCACCAACCTGTACAACCGCGACACCCCCTGCCAACTTTGCTAGGCGTTCCTGAAGCTTTTCACGGTCATAGTCGGATGTTGTTTCCTCGATCTGCGCCTTTATTGAGTTAATGCGCGCCTTGATTTCGGAAGGATCGCCGCTACCTTCAACAATTGTTGTATTCTCTTTATCGACCTTGACTTGTCTTGCACTTCCCATCATGTCAAGCGTTGCTTCTTTAAGGTCAATGCCGATTTCTTCAGATATCACCTGTCCGCCAGTGAGAATCGCGATGTCCTGGAGCATTGCTTTCCTTCTATCGCCAAATCCGGGTGCCTTGACGGCAACACAGGTAAATGTTCCGCGCAGTTTGTTGACCACAAGTGTCGCCAACGCCTCGCCCTCGACGTCTTCTGCTATGATCAGCATCTTTTTGCCCTGCTGGACGACCTGTTCGAGCACGGGTAGAAGCTCTTGTATGTTTGAAATTTTCTTATCTGTGATCAGAATCAGCGGATCATCAAGAACCGCTTCCATTTTATCGGTATCCGTCACCATATATGCTGATGCGTATCCTCTATCAAACTGCATGCCCTCTACGACCTCAAGCTCGGTCTTCATTGTTTTGCTTTCTTCGACAGTGATAACGCCGTCGTTTCCGACTTTCTCCATCGCTTCCGCAATCAGCGTTCCTACTTCTTCATCGGTCGCCGATATCGCCGCCACCTGCGCAATTGCTTTAGAATCCTCAATCGGGTTGGAGAGGCTTTTCAGACTATCCACCGCAATATCAACTGATTTTAATATGCCCTTCTTTATACCCATCGGATTGGCACCGGCTGCAACGTTTTTTAGCCCTTCTCTAATCATGGCCTGTGCCAAAAGTATCGCTGTTGTTGTTCCGTCACCGGCAACATCATTCGTTTTAGTTGCGACTTCTTTGACAAGCTGTGCACCCATATTCTCAAAAGGATCTTCTATTTCGATTTCCTTCGCAATAGTCACACCGTCGTTTGTGATAACCGGTGAACCGAACTTTTTATCTAATACGACATTTCTTCCCTTTGGTCCAAGTGTTACTTTGACTGTATCGGCAAGCTGATTGACGCCCGTTTCGAGTAAACGCCTTGCCTCTTCACCATATTTGATTTGTTTTGCCATAAATTTCTCCCTCCTAATTATTATTCAACTGTTGCAAGCAGATCACTCTGGCGTACGATTATATATTCATCGCCGTCAATCTTAACTTCCGTACCCGAATATTTCGAGAAAATGACTTTGTCCCCAATTTTTACGGTCATCTTCACTTCTTTTCCGTCTACCAGTCCGCCTGGGCCAACGGCAACAACCTCAGCTGTCTGCGGCTTTTCTTTTGCACTGCCCGTCAGGACGATGCCGCTCTTTGTTGTTTCTTCGCTCTCAAGACTTTTTATCACGACTCTGTCACCTAATGGTCTTATGGTCATAATGTAATAACCTCCTTAGAATTTATTTTTACCAAAATGATTTTAAGTTTGCATTGTTAGCACTCGATGCAATTGAGTGCTAACAGGTATGAATATCCCCGGTTATTGTTTGTTTTCTCCTGTTTTCTACGGGAATGATATATTTGCTTAATATTTTGTTATGATTCAGAATAATTCCCTATCAATGGCAGGACTTTTTCTATTCTTGTTGAATTATTACGTACACAAAACAAGGATCAGGGGTATTGCTATGGATAAATGGGATAAGCGTTTTATGGATTTAACCAAAACGATTGCAAAATGGTCAAGCTGTTTCAAAGACAACCGAAACATCGGCGCAGTCATTGTCAAAGGCAAGCGGATACTGACAACCGGCTATAATGGAGCGCCAGCAGGTGTCAAAAACTGCAAAGAAAAAGGCGAATGTTTGAGGCAGAAGCTTAATATCCCATCTGGCAAGCAGCATGAGCTTTGCTACGCGATCCATGCAGAGCAAAATGCCATTATCCAGGCCGCAAAACTTGGCGTCAGCATAGAAGGCGCAACACTTTATTGCACCCATCAGCCATGCGTGATATGCTCTAAGATGATCGTTAATGCTGGAATAATCAGAGTTGTTTATGCAAATCCCTACCCGGACGAATTCTCGAACGAGATTTTTAAAGAAGCGGGTATTCGGCTGGTTCAATACAAAGCATAGCTAAACTTTCCAACCTATGTATTGATAAATATAGCTATTTCAGGTAATATAATGTGGTGTGTAGTGTTTATTGCATACTATATTTTGTGATTTAAACAAGGGAGGTTATATGGCCAAGGAATATAGCGCAAGCGATATACATGTTCTTGAAGGCCTTGATGCTGTCCGCAAACGTCCCGGTATGTATGTCGGCTCAACCGGGCCTAAAGGGCTTCATCATCTTTTATGGGAGATCGTCGACAACGCTGTGGACGAGGCAGCAAACGGATTTGCCGATAAGATCAACGTTACAATACATGAGGACAATTCCGCAACTATCGAAGATAATGGCAGAGGCATCCCGGTTGGGCTGCATCCAGAGCTTAAGATACCAGGCGTTGAGGTAGTATTCACACAGCTTCATGCAGGAGGAAAATTTAACAATGATACATACGCCTACGCAGGCGGGCTTCATGGTGTTGGCGCATCTGTCGTAAACGCACTGTCAAAATGGCTGACAGTTACTGTTTTTTCTAATGGCAAAACTTACGAACAGAAATTTAAAAGTTATATTAAAAACGGTAAAATGGAAAGCGGCAGATCAGCATCTAAACTACAGGAAATAGGAACAACAAAAAACCGCGGTACGAAGATAACATTTTTGCCTGACGATCGAGTGTTTGAAACGATCATGATGAATTTTGATACCGTCTCTTCCCACCTTCGCGTCATTTCTTTTCTGACCAAAGGCGTGAAAATCACGCTCATTGACGAGCGCGTTAAGAAAGACGGCAAACCAAAAAAGGTCGTTTTTGATTATCAGGGCGGCATCGTTGATTTTGTGCAGTACTTAAACGAGGAGAAGACCGTTTTGCACAAAACACCAATATATTTTGACGGAGAGAAAGACGATGTCAAAGTCGAGATTGCCTTGCAGTACAATGATACTTATAACGAAAATATACTCTCGTTCGTCAACAATATACAAACTGCGGATGGCGGCACGCATGTATCCGGATTCAAGTCTGCGCATACTAAGGTGATGAATGAGTATGCGCGTCAAGCCGGTCTGCTGAAAGATAAAGAAACCAATCTTTCGGGCGATGATTACCGTGAAGGACTTAGTGCAGTTATCCATGTTAAAATGAAAGACGCGCAGTTTGAGGGACAAACAAAGGCAAAGCTCGGCAACACCGAGGTTAGGACCATAATTGAGAGCATCGTACAAGACAAGTTATCTTTATTCTTAGCAGACCTGAATAATACCGCAATGGCAACAGAGCTTGTCGGCAAGGCAATAAAGGCGGCGAAAGCAAGGGAAGCCGCAACAAAAGCCAAAAGACTCGAACGCCAGAGAAGTAAACTTGAAGGTGCGCCGCTCGTTGGCAAACTTTCAAGCTGCAGCAGCCGTGATGCGGTAAAAAACGAATTGTTTATTGTCGAAGGCGACAGCGCAGGAGGCAGCGCAAAACAAGGTCGAGACAGACGGTTTCAGGCGATATTGCCTCTTCGGGGAAAGCCGCTTAATGTAGAGAAAAAACGGCTTGATCAGGTTATCGAGAATGACGAGTTCCGATCTATCATCACGGCACTTGGCACAGGATTTGACGGCGTGTTTGAAGAGTCATCGCTAAATTACCATAAGGTCATAATACTGGCGGATGCGGATCAGGACGGCGCACATATCCGCGCGATATTGCTGACCTTTTTTTACCGGTATTTTAGGGATCTGCTGACAGCGGGCCATATATATATCGGCCGCCCCCCGCTATATCGGGTTTATAAAGGCAACAAATCACTATACGCTTATACGGAAGCAGAGCTTCGCCGTGCACAGGAATCCATCGGAAAAGACGCAAATGTGCAGCGGTATAAAGGCCTTGGCGAAATGAACCCCGAGCAGCTCTGGGAAACTACAATGGATCCTGTGAGAAGAAAATTATACCTGGTCGAGCTTGACGACGTTGCGGAAGCGGAGAGGCTTGTAACGGTTCTGATGGGTGATAAAGCCGGGCCAAGAAAGCTATATATCTCTGAGCACGCGAATTTTAACAAAGAAGACAGTTTCTTTAAGGAGAAGGTATCAGATAATGTCCAATAGCGAAGAAATAATACAACAAGAAATTACGCCGATTTCTATGAGCAATGTCATGCATGATTCTATGATCCCATTTGCGGAATATGTGATCATGGACCGTGCATTGCCGCGCGTAGAGGATGGCTTAAAGCCTGTGCAGCGGCGCATATTATACACAATGATGGAGCTTTCCTTAACGCCTGATAAGCCGCACAGAAAATCCGCAAGGATCGTCGGCGATACATTGGGAAAATATCATCCACACGGCGACAAAGCGGTATATGATGCGATGGTGCGCATGGCGCAGGATTTTGTGATGAGAGCGCCGCTCGTCTCGGGGCATGGAAATTTTGGCAGCATGGACGGAGACTCAGCCGCCGCAATGCGGTATACGGAAGCAAGGCTCTCCCCCATCGCAATGGAAATGCTGGCACATATACAAAAGGACACGGTACGGTTTTCATTCAACTTTGACGATACGCTCAAAGAACCCGAAATGTTGCCTGCGCGCTTTCCTAACCTTCTTGTGAACGGAGCCTCTGGCATTGCCGTTGGCTTGGCTACCAGCATACCACCGCACAATCTGGCTGAAGTGATTGATGGCGTCATCGCGCGTATTAGAAAACCGAACCTTACCCTTGAAGAGCTTATGATGCAATATATTAAGGGTCCGGATTTTCCGACGGGCGGATACATGCTTAATATCGATGGGCTTAAGAGCGCATATAAGACAGGCCGCGGGAAAATTACGCTGCGCGCAAAAACAAGCATCGAGAAAGGTGCCAACGGAAAAACGAAAATCGTCATTACCGAGATACCATACCAGGTCAATAAAGCGTCTATGCTTGAAAAAATACTGCATATTACAGAAAAGAAAAAAGACATGTTCGCCGGAATTGCGGATATCAGAGATGAATCTGACCGGTCTGGGATCCGGGCTGTTGTGGAAGTCCGCAAAGATTACGATCCTAAAAAGATACTTAATTGCTTATACAAATATTCTGACTTGCAAACAACTTTCGGCATCAATATGGTCTGCATTGCTGACGGTCAGCCAAAACAGCTTTCACTGATCAGTATTATCGATCACTATATCGATTTTCAAAAGGATGTAGTAACGCGACGTACACAATTTGATCTCGATAGGGCCCAGCAAAGAGAGCATGTTTTAAAAGGCCTGATCATTGCTGTGAAGAATATTGATGAAGTTATACGGATTATTAAAGGCTCCGCCGCCCCTAAAGAAGCAAATTTAAAGCTGATGGCGCGTTTTGAACTGACACAGATACAGGCACAGGCCATCCTTGATATGCGGCTAGCTAGGCTAACTGCGCTTGAAATAAAAGTGCTCGAAAAAGAGTATGCATTTATCGTTGAGACCATTGCAAGACTTGAGGATATACTCGCATCTGAGCAAAAACTATTGAAAGTAATCGTAACTGAACTAAATGATATCAAGAAAAAATATGGCGATAAGCGCAGAACTTCTATACTTGAAGCAAACCATGAAATTAATATCAATGAAGAGGATTTTAAATCGGTAGAAGAGTGCGTGATCATACTTACTCAAAACGATTTTTTAAAGCGCATTGCCCAAAAATCTTATCAAAAATCCTCACAGTCAGCCGCAGAAGGCGATATCGTCAAATGCATTGTTCAATCTGCCACCGACAGACGAGTGCAGGTATTTACGAATTTGGGCAGCCTTTACTCCCTAACGGCAGAAGATATACCGGAATGCAGACCTAAGGACAAAGGAAAGCCGCTTACCGCAATACTTGCCGGAACCAATGCAAACGAGAGCATCGTCGGCGTATTCTCGGTATCCGATTACAATACCGGAGACGTAGTCTTTGCTACCAGAAATGGCCTGATTAAAAGGACGAGCCTCAGCGAATATAATGTTCGTAACAAAAAAATTGTGGCCTGTGGGCTTGCCGCAGAAAATAGTATCATATCAGTCCATCTGATAAAGGGCGAGTGCGACTGGCTTGTTTTAACCAAAAACGGTATGGCTGTCCGGTTTCCGTCTTCGGACATATCGTGTATGGGACGGACGGCAAAGGGTGTAAAAAGCATTAATCTTGATAAAGGTGACAGCGTAGTCATGGCTTCACCGACCAATGAACAGGATGATGTCGTTATCTTTACGGACCTGGGTTATGCCAAGATCACCCGGGTAAGTAATTTTGAAACGCAGCGCCGAGGCGGTAAAGGCGTCAAAGCAATTTCTCTCCCAAAAAACGGGACTACCGGAACATGTATCGCAGCCGCTTTTTGCGTGTCCGAGCCAAGCGGTATTGTCGCGACGCTTAAATCCGGACAAAACTTTGAACTCTCAACCGAACAGCTTGAACGGTCTGGACGCACATCCAAGGGAAGTCCCGCCGTTCTTGCCGTGCTTGGCGACTTTGTTGTAGCGGCATATCGGTCGTTTCTCTCTTAATAATCATCCACCCCTTTTGCCAAATATGCCTTTCAAGTATCATAATCGTACTCCTATCCTTGTAAACACCCCATAAAGTACGATTAAATTAAAAAAAGCCGAAGTTGTGAAACTGCGGCTTTATCGGTTAAACACAGAATTTTAGATAATATTCGTTTGGACCAAACGCCGTTATCAAAGCCTTTAATGTAGAAGGCCCTGCAACACCATCCGCTTTAAGGCCTTTGCTTTGCTGAAATGCCATCAATGCCACCTTTGTGCCTTCGCCAAAATATGAATCTGCATAAACGTCATAACCGAGTTTATTCAGCATATACTGCACCCTGTAAACTCGTTTTCCAGTATTGCATCCGAACTGCGGCCATTTGTATGTACGTTTAAAAAGAGCCGGTGGAACAGCATCTCCTTTATACCGTCCGCTGTAAGATTCTGAGTAAAACGAATGCCCGCCAATACTCATCGCATATGAGTGTGAACCCCAATTAGAAGTAGAACTGGTTGCTCTAAAGAAGTAAATGTTTTGCGGGATCACCCATACCTCAAAATCGAGTACATCTCGCGCCGCCGATTTGGCTGAGGAAGACGGCTTTGTATTGCTATTGTACGCGAATTGATTAGGTGCGGTGACAACAGCTGTTATCGAATTCCCGGGATATGACCGGCAAAGCACCCTGTTCATCACAACATTACCAACTGCAATCTTTCCCTTATAAAGCTCTCCGCCTGCCTCAGACTGAATGATCTGAGCCAGCATATAAAATTCGTCATCGGTGTAGTTATAATGATTGGGTGAGTATCTGGCATCGTTATAATACAGATCTGCTTCTACCATATAATAATCAACCCACTCATCAATATTAATAGGGTTTTGGGTGGGATCTGGCTTCGTTGTGGGAATCGGAGTCGGCTTAGGAGTCGGGTCAGCCTTAGGTTTGGCTGTGGGCTCGATTATGGGCTTAGCCGTTGGCCCGACCGTCGGTCCGGCTGTGGGCTCGATTGTAGGTTTAGCCGTCGGGGTGACTGTCGGTTTAGCTGTTGGATCCGTCGCAAATGCTTTTATATCATCAGTAGATGTGGTGGGTATTGCTGACGGGGTTACCTTTGTCGTCCCTACCTCTAAAGCCTCGTTAAATATTTGCTTCTCTTCCAGCAACGCTGCGGCTAGGGCCGTTTGCGTCGCCGCGTTCTGATCCATTGCCGAAACGTCCTGCGCCGAATCTGGCTGCGCAGCCGCTCCGCCAGGTACTAGTACGACGGCAAGCAAAACGATAATCACAAAAAAGCTGGTGCCGGCATATAAAACAATGCGCCTGTTTCTTCTTCCTTTTTTACCTAATCTTCTATTGCTTTCAGCAAATTCTAAAGCATCTCTGTTACTTCCCTTTTTTTTATTTGTGAAGAGAAAAGCAATACCGTTCTTTTTCCCTAATGGCTTTATTGCAGTGGATCGTTTTTGCTGTTCAAGAATATTATAGTTTTTGTTACTTAGCTTTATCTTTGATCTTTGATATTGGGTTTTGTCTTTGAGCGCATTGCCTTTATATTTGATTGCATGGGCAAATGCAACCCTTTGCGTTTTAACCGGATTACGCCTTCTATTAATTAAATTTTTAATAGCATTTAATATACTGTGCCCCGGTTGTTCTTCCATAACGATTATCTCCTTATATAGTGTATAATCACACTATTTTATCCTATGATATATTATTGAACGAGAATTGTCAATAGAATTGTAACACATCTGTAACATTTGCAAAATTATTTCTATTCTATCATTTAATACTTAACAAATCTTTTCGTCTATTTGCTTTTGAATATCTTTGATCTCTACTGTTTTTCCCGGAGGAGCACCCCACAATCTTGCGATTTTTAGTATGATTGAGCCCTTATCTTCAAGCTTATTTTTTATAATATCAGCACATTTAGCAGGTAGTTTATCGGGCTTTTTATCAGCCTGCACCGTAAAAATAACGATTTTCTTGCCACTCGCGTCAAGAGCATCCACAAATGTATTAACTGCGGGAGCCGACTTACCCGCCCAAACCGGTGTGCCGATAAATAGATCCTCATACCTTTTGAGTTCTTGTGCAAATGTACTTTTAATCCGGCTCTTTTTTCCAAACACTGCACCAAAAGCAGCCCCCACAAACGCAAGACCTGAATGGCCCCTTTTTTTAACTTCCTCAATTTCAAAAATATCCGCTCCGTACTTTTTTGCTATCACCTCAGCAGCAACTTTTGTGCTACCGTCATGCGAATAAAAGACCACTGCTTTTTTCATTTTACACCTCACTTATCACGATTGTATTGCAAATGCCGATTCCCTGATACCAAGCGCTCTCGCTGTTAATTCCTGAATACCCTTTTTTGCGGCATCCCCATTTACCATACCTTGATTTAAAAAAGAATCAATCCCCATAAACGCAATAGACGTGCATATGCTCGGATTCTTGATTCTAAAAAGCCCGCCTTCGATACCTTCAAACACCGCATCTTCCAAAAGCGGATACAGTGCATTCATTCTCTCTTCATTGACCACTGTTTTGAACCATTCGGATTCACCGTCCTTAAAATACGTTTTGGTCTCGCTGTTGATCTCGCTTTTTTCGATTAGCGCAGATATAAAATATTCAACCTTAGATATCGGGTCTTTAAATGTATCCATCTGTTCTTTTAGGCGGTCTTTAAACTCTTGCAGTTGCATCACCAAAATGTAACGTACTATATATTGTTTGCTCTCAAAATGATAAAAAAAGGTCCCTTTTGCAACACCTGCCAGCTCACATATTTCTTCTACAGCCGTTTGGTCATATCCTTTTTCTGAAAACAGTGTACGCGCACTGCTTAAAATCAACATTTTCGTTGCTCTTTCGCCTGACATAGTATCCTCCCGACGCGGCAATGCCGCTAATTATTATATTGATTATCGACTAAAGTCAGGTTTTTAAACATTTATTCACTTTTTTTGATGATTAACTAGGTTAGTTGCTTTAATACGCCCGAATCACCGGCAATACTTAGCCATGCAAAACAGCAAGGTCTTATATCGTAGCTGAATATATGAGATAGATCTCCGTGCAAATAATAAGACAGTGTACACATAATAAATCCCTTATGACCAACAATTAGAATCCTTTTACCCGGATGCGATTTGACGATAGACCTTATCGTTTTTGCCGCATCTGTTAGATATCCTTCAACGCTGTCACCGTTTGGGAATATAAAACCCATAAAATCATCGAGATATCTCTGCCACACCTTGGGCATAAGCTTTTCAATTTCATCCGCGGAAAGTCCTTCAAAATCTCCAAAATCGATCTCCCGTAGAGCCTTTAAATACTTAACAGGGGTATTAGGAGCAATGATACTGGCCGTTTGTTTCGCCCTGATTGCCTCGCTGGAATAAACACAATCAAACTTTGGCAGGCAGCGTGCCGCCGCTATTACCTGCTCAATGCTTTCATTTAAAAGCGGCAGATCTGTTTTCCCGCTATAAGCACCTTTGATATTGGCTTTTGTTTGTCCATGCCTCAGCAATATAAGCTCTGTCATTAGACCTTTCCTATACAAAAAATAAACGCCACATCAATTGCAGCGTTGTCATAAAAACTAATCTAGGTTTTCTCTCCTTCGGCCGACCCTGAGCCTTACCATTGCCCTTGCCAGCGCAATCTGGCTCTGCATATATTCCTGATAACTCTGTTTTTGGCGCAGACGATCTTCGGCCCGTTCTTTGGCCTCCTGGGCCCTTCTAATATCAATTTCCTCGGGCCATTCCACAGCTTGAGAGAAAATAATCGTCTCATTTGGCCTAACTTCAACAAACCCGGATGAAGTCGTGCATTCCCTCCATTCGCCGTCTATATTAAGCTTCATATCACCCACCTTTATCGCAGCTACCATCGGTTCGTGCATCTTCTGAATGCTCATATACCCATCGGGCGTAGGAATGATCACGCTCTCAACTTCCCCATGAAAAAATATTCTTTCCGGCGTAATAATCTCTAATGTATATTTTGCAGGCATGCAAACCACCTTTAACTTTTTTTCATCTTCGCCTTAACGTCATCGATATCCCCTGCCATAAAGAATGCTCCTTCAGGGATATCATCTACTTCCCCGTCAACAATCGTCCTAAAACTCTCTATCGTTTTCTCAAGCGGTATGTATTTTCCGGGTATTCCCGAAAAAACCTCAGCAACAGACATCGGCTGCGATAGAAAACGCTGTATCTTTCTTGCCCGGTAAACGATTGTCTTATCTGCATCCGATAGCTCTTCCATACCAAGTATCGCAATAATATCCTGCAGTTCCTTGTACCGCTGAAGCACTTCCTGAACGCGCCGAGCGACATTATAATGATTTTCCCCGATGATTCTTGGATCAAGTATCCTCGAAGTTGACTCGAGCGGATTAACAGCAGGATAAATGCCAAGCTCCGAAATCTGTCTTGAAAGAACGGTCGTGGCATCAAGATGCGTAAACGTAGTTGCCGGAGCGGGGTCTGTCAGATCATCAGCCGGCACGTATATCGCCTGAACGGATGTAATTGACCCGCTCTTTGTAGACGTAATACGCTCCTGAAGCGATCCTAGCTCGTTGGCAAGCGTGGGCTGATATCCGACTGCCGATGGAATACGCCCTAGCAGCGCAGACACTTCCGAACCTGCCTGTATAAACCTGTAGATATTGTCAATGAACAAAAGGACATCCTGGTGTTCCTCGTCCCGCAGGTGCTCAGCGAGAGTCAGGCCGGTAAAAGCCACGCGCATTCTGGAGCCCGGCGGCTCGTTCATTTGGCCAAATGCGAGACATGCCTTTTCGATAACCCCCGATTCGTTCATCTCTTCTATCAGCTCGTTGCCTTCGCGGCTCCTCTCTCCCACACCGGTAAATACCGAGAATCCGCCATGTTCGGTCGCAATGTTGCGAATTAGCTCCATGATCAGCACAGTCTTTCCAACGCCCGCACCACCAAACAGACCGATTTTTCCACCCTTCGCATACGGTGCAAGCAAATCGATTACCTTGATACCTGTTTCGAATATTTCTGTAGCCGGATTCTGATCGGAAAACTTTGGCGGTTTCCGGTGTATTGGCAGCATCTGTTCCGCATTGATCGGGCCTTTTCCGTCTATCGGCTGGCCGACGACATTCATCACACGTCCCAGCGTTTGTTTTCCGACAGGAACGTTTATTCTGTCTCCAGTATTGACGACGGCCAAGCCGCAGGAAAGCCCTTCAGTTGCATTAAGCGCAATGCAGCGCACTGTGTTATCGCCGATATGCATCGCCACTTCAAGCCATACATCTCTCTCAGTAAGGTTGATGACCAATGCATTATAAATTTCCGGTAAATATCCGTCATGGAACTTCACATCCAATACCGGACCGGTTATGCGTATCAGCTCGCCTTTATTGACAATTTTATAATCCTGCATATCTATCTCCCGAAATATTATGATAAAGCATCCAGAGCACCGATAATTTCTGAAATCTCTTTTGTAATCGCAAACTGTCTGGCCCTATTATATTGCTTTGTCAGATTGTCTATCATCTCTTCAGCATTGTTCGTTGCATTTTCCATCGCTGTCATTCTTGCGCATTGCTCACTGGCATAAGATTGAACAAGGCACCCATAAACAAGGCCAATAATATACTGAGGCACAAGCACATCAAAAACCTCTTTAGGCGTAGGATGATAATATATCTCTGCTATACGCTGCGTTTCCGTATTTATGTCAGAGAAGTTTGACATCGAAACAGGCAGAAGTTTAATAACTTTTGGTTCGTGCCTCAGCGCAGAAATAAATTGTGTGTAGACAACGTACACCTCGTCCATAATTCCGTTCTCATAAAGCTCAAGAATATCCGTCGTGATATTCCTCGCATAATAAAGCGATGGATTTTGAGAAACATGGAGAAATTCAACGTCAACCATATATCCTCGGCGGTCAAAAAACGCACGCGCTTCCTGCCCGACCGTCAGAATGTACCTTTCTGAGCTCTGTTTCATAAAATCCAAAGCAAAGTTTAACACGTTGTGGTTATACCCGCCACAAAGCCCCTTGTCTGCTGCGATTACTACATATGCCGCTTTGCCCCGGTTGCTTTCACCGATATACGGATGTTTAAGCTCGCTCGAATGTACGAGAATACCCTTTAGCGCCGACTGCACTTTTTCAAAATGAATTCGATTTGACTCAAAACGCGATATCGCCTTTTTCATTTTTGATGTGGAAATCAAACGCATCGCCCTTGTGATCTGCTCCATTTCGGATATTGAGCGAATGCTGTGTTTGATATCTCCCATATTGGCCATTACGCATCATCCTCTTCCTCAAGTTCAATACCGTTAATACGGCAGTACGTGACAAGATAATCGTCAACTGCTTTATTCAGTTTTGAAACAGAATCTTCGGACAAATCCCCCGTCTTGTCAATGTTTATCCGAACATCCGGATAGTTCGTATCGACATAATCGAGATATCCTTTGTTGATCGCCTTGACATCTTTTAAAGGCAGCTTGATCAGATATTTATTTACCGCTACAAACAGTAGAATAACCTGACTAGCCATGGGCATCGGTGAATACTGTGCCTGCTTTAAAGATTCAGTCAGTTTAGCGCCCTGGTCAAGGGTCTGCTGCGTCGCCTTGTCTAGATCCGAAGCAAACTGAGCAAAAACAGCAAGTTCTCTATATTGAGCAAGATCCAGCCGAAGCCGTCCCGCAACCTTTCTCATGGCCTTAATCTGAGCGCTTCCGCCCACGCGTGACACCGAAAGGCCGACATTTACGCTCGGTCTGATACCCGCGTTAAAAAGCTCAGATTCGAGATATATCTGTCCGTCAGTAATGGAAATGACGTTAGTCGGGATGTATGCCGATATATCCCCTGCCATTGTCTCAATGATAGGCAGCGCCGTCATAGACCCGCCACCGTTCTTATCGCTCAATCTTGCGGCACGTTCCAAAAGCCGTGAGTGCAAGTAAAAAACGTCACCGGGATATGCTTCTCTGCCCGGAGGGCGCCTCAGCAAAAGCGACATCGTTCTGTATGCGACGGCATGCTTTGATAGGTCATCGTAAACGATCAGCGCATCTTTACCTTGATACATAAACTCTTCTGCCACCGCACAGCCCGCGTACGGCGCAATATACTGCATAGACGCGGTATCACTGCCTGTTGACGCAACAACGGTAGTATAATCAAGAGCGCCTTCTTCTTCCAGAACCTGTATGATTGATGATATCGTTGACGCTTTTTGACCGATAGCCACGTAAACACAAAAAACATTCTTTCCTTTTTGATTGAGTATAGTATCAATCGCGATAGCCGTTTTACCCGTCTGCCTGTCTCCGATAATCAATTCTCTTTGCCCTTTGCCAATCGGTATCATACTATCGATGAACATTATACCTGTTTCAAGCGGTTTTTTAACCCCCTGCCGGTCAATAATACTGGGTGCTTCCGCCTCAATCGTTCTGTATTTTGTCGCGTATATTTTACCTTTACCATCGAGAGGAACGCCCAGCGGACTGATAACCCGACCAAGAAGCTGCTCACCGACAGGGACCTGTACCACAGTACCCGTGTTTCTGACTGTAGACCCTTCCGCGACATCAATGGCGTTGTTGAGTATTACCGCACCGATATTCTGTTTGGAAAGGTTCATCACAATACCATACGCGTTGTTCTCAAACTCTAATAATTCTCCGTATTTACATCCGTCAAGTCCCTCGACGTAAACGATACCGTCACCCGAATACGTCACCGTGCCGATCTCTGTCACATCAAGATTATCGGTGTATTCTTTGATGCGTTCTTTTGTTACGTTCCCAAATTCTTCGGAATCAAAATTAATTTCGAAATCGTTTTTGGCGGGCGTATAAGCGCGATACGCACCTTCCTCTGCGTGGACAATAAAATTTTTAAGCTGCCCTAAATGAGAACGGATACTTCTGTCGTATACCTTGTTATTGATAATAACAATAAAGCCACCAAGAAGTTCAGGATCAACCTCAACATTAAGATTGATTTCTTTTCCCGTTAAAGATTCAAACCGTCTTTTTATCGACTGAATTGTTAATTCGTCAAGTTGGACGGCAGATTTCAGTTTTCCTTCGATAGCCAAATCATCCCACCCTCTCAAAAAACTCGTCAATGATCTTGCGATTATCATCAAGAGAAACTTCGCGCTCGAGAACTTTGGCTGCAATCTGGATCGCCATATCAGCTATTTCCAGCTTCATATCCCTACGCGTCTGCACTTTCTCAGCTTCAATTTCCTTTTTCGCCCTCAAAACAAGATCTC
>JBMNOU010000083.1:0-7092 GCA_050943215.1 Christensenellales bacterium
CCACTATCTTTCAATCTCCTGCATCTCAAACGCTTCTATGACATCGCCTTCTTTTATATCGTTAAAGTTCTTAATAGTAATACCGCATTCATAACCCTGATTAACCTCTTTCGCATCATCCTTAAACCGCTTGAGCGAAGCCAGCCCCCCTTCAAATACAACAACGTTGTCACGTAGCAGTCTAACTGAAGAGTGTTTGGTGATCTTGCCGTCGGTTACATAACTTCCAGCAATCGTACCAATGCTGGAAACATTGAATATTGTCCTTACCTCTGCATGGCCAAGAATAACTTCTTTG
Source organism: Christensenellales bacterium (assembly GCA_050943215.1). Lineage (GTDB taxonomy): Bacteria > Bacillota > Clostridia > Christensenellales > SZUA-584 > JBMNOU01. The sequence goes on from JBMNOU010000083.1 coordinate 299, forward strand.
AATTCCGGCGCATACAGACCTTTCATGGCCCTCTCGATATCTTCAATCGCCTTATATATGACACGATATACCCTAATCTCGATTTTTTCTTTTTCCGCTTCTATTCTTGCTATGCTATCCGGCCGGACGTTAAATCCGATTATAATTGCGTTGGAAGCAGAAGCTAACATAACATCCATCGCTTTAATCGCACCTACACCCGCATGGATGACATTAACCCTTACCTCGCTATTGCTCAGTTTTTCAAGCGCCTGTTTGACAGCTTCAACAGAACCCTGAACGTCAGCCTTGATAACAATATTAAGGTCTTGTACCTTACCCTCTTCTACCTTACTAAAAAGCTCATCCAAAGACATTTTGGATAGATTTTTAAGCATATCAGCTTTTTGCTTATCTTTTCTTTCTTCAGCGACTTGTCTGGTCAGTTTGTCCTGCTCAACCGCATACAGAATATCTCCCGCCACAGGAACCTCCGAAAAGCCAACAACTTCTACTGGCTGCGACGGATACGCTTCTTCGACCCTGTTGCCCAAATCATCAACCATTGCACGGACACGTCCATACGCAACACCCGCAACAATCATATCTTGAACACGCAGGGTACCGTTTTGAACGAGTACGGTGGCAACAGGCCCCCTGCCTTTGTCCAGCTTGGCTTCAATAATAGTACCCTTTGCAAGACGGTTTGGATTTGCCTTAAGCTCTTGCACCTCTGCAACAAGTATAACCATCTCAAGCAACTGATCAAGTCCTTTTTTGGTAACAGCGGATACCGGGACCATAATGGTATCCCCGCCCCATTCTTCTGCAAGAAGACCATGTTCAGTCAGATCCTGCATCACCCTTGTGGGGTTAGTATTAGGTTTATCGATTTTATTAATCGCAACAATAATCGGTACGTTTGCGGCTTTTGCATGATTAATCGCCTCTATTGTCTGTGGCATCACGCCATCGTCTACGGCCACAACCAATATCGCGATATCTGTGACCTGTGCGCCTCTGGCCCGCATCGCAGTAAACGCCTCATGTCCGGGTGTATCCAAAAATGTAATATCTTTGCCGTTATGTTTGATCGTATACGCGCCTATATGCTGAGTAATGCCGCCCGCTTCATGCTCTGTGACTTGTGTTTCCCTAATAGCATCAAGCAAAGATGTCTTGCCATGATCAACATGCCCCATCACTGTGACAACAGGAGGACGCGGAAGCAGATCTCTTGCCATATCCTTTTGATCCCCTTCATCCAGCACATCTTCCGCGGTTTTGTCAAGTCTAAGTTCAAGTGTAATGTTAAATTCCGAACAGATTAGCTGCGCCGTATCATAATCAAGCTCTGAATTTATCGTACACATCATTCCCAGTAGCAGCAGCTTTTTTAGCAGCTCTGCGACAGGCTTCCCCGTCTTTTCCGCCAGCGATTTAACTGATATAGTGCTGCCTGTCATAACTGCCTTGTCTATGATTATCGGCGTAATGGGCATAGATGCCAGTTTGGATTTAAAGCGTCTTTTGCCCCTATACCTTTCTTCGGTTGTATCAAATACACCTCGCTCTTTGAGCAAAGTTTTTTTGGATTTTCTTGCCCTGTCTTCCCTATTGAAGCTTTCGTCCCGATGCTTTTTCTTCTTATCGATTTGTACAAATCCGGTTGTGCCCGTAGTAACCGCATTTTCTTCTTTTTTTGCCGAACGCTGGCCTGACCGCTGTTTGTCTCCTTGAATGGGCGGGCGCTGGCCTGACCGCTGTTTGTCTCCTTGAATGGACGGGCGCGGGCCTTGCCGCTGTTCGTCTCTTGTCTGGCCTTGCGGGCGCTGTCCAAAACGATCACTTTTTGGCTGGTGCTGCCGCATCTGTCTTTCTTTGACTGGCTCGTATACAAATTGTTCCTGTTTCTGCTCACCAGATGGTTTGGCAGTATCCTTTGCTTCCAGATGCGGTGTTTCTACCCGTTCGGCGGCTGGCTCGGCTGTCATACTCTGTCCAGCAGTACTTACTGTCTTTTCATCTATTGTTTTTGTCTGATCGTCTGCTTTCATCTGTTCTGCCGCTGTTTCCTTGGTTGCTTTTACCTGTTCTGCCGTTTCATATTGCTGACGAAGCCTTTTTTCCTCAGCTTCTGCTCTTGCTATCTTAATTAGCTCAGCCTCGATGCGTTTCAGAGTGGCCAAATGACTTTGTACGCTGGTCTGCAAGGTCTCCATCTTTGATGCCGTTTCTTTTGAACCGGCTATCAGTTGTTTATTTAAATCAATGATCTTTAATTTACTCATTTTTTCTGCCACTCCCTTAACCACCATCAATCGTATTTTTAATTGCACCAGCAAAGCCACGGTCTGTTATTCCAATTACCAGGATCTCTGCTCTCCCAATTGCCAGACCCAATCTATCATAACCGTTTAGCGTTAAAACATCAATGTCAAATCGGCTACATAAATCAACAAATTTTTTTTTGGTTGTACGGGAAATGCTATCCTGCAATATCAGCAGGCGAACTTTGCCTTTTCTGATACCCGCCTCGCAGGCAGCCGTACCGACAAGTGTTTTGCCTGCGCGATACGCAAGCCCAATGTATGATAAACTATTTGAGCCCACGCCGCAGTATCACCCGCTTTATCGCATTATAAAAGGATTCGCTGATTGCCGTATCTAGTGATCTGTCAAAAGCCTTTGACTTTTTGGCTTTTTCCAGACATTCAAGATTCGGGCACAGATATGCTCCTCTCCCATGCGCCTTGCCTGTTTCGTCAATACATAAGCCATTATCGGTTGCAATGACGCGAACCAATTCTTTTTTTGGCCGGCTTTCCCTGCAGGCAATACACATACGAATGGGAATCTTTTTGGTTTTCAATAGTACTCCTCCAGTATATCCGCCCTTTATTCCAAATCATCAATTTCCAGATCAATATCGCTATTCAATCCATTATCATATTCCGAATTTGCATCGGAAACGTCAGCCGTCTTTGCCTGCTCATCAAACAATGCTTCCTCAATTTGCGTTTGGCTCTTAATATCAATCTTCCACCCAGTCAGTTTCGCCGCAAGCCGGGCATTTTGCCCTTCACGCCCAATGGCTAAAGACAATTGGTAATCAGGCACAACCACCTTGGCCGCCTTTTCTACTTCATTGATCTGTACCGTCAGAACCTTTGCCGGCCGCAAAGAGTTAGCGATAAACTCTATTGAATCCGCGCTCCATGGGATAACGTCAATCTTTTCATTTCCAAGCTCCGCGACAATCCTGTCGATTCTTGAACCTTTCTGGCCAACACATGAACCGACCGGGTCAACATTTTCATCCTCTGAGTAAACGGCGATTTTTGTCCTTGAACCGGCTTCCCTAGCGATGCTTTTTATTTGGACAACATTTTGCATGATTTCAGGAACTTCTATTTCGAACAGTCTCTTTAAAAGGCCCGGATGCGTTCTTGACACAACTATCTGAGGCCCCTTCGAAGTCTTTCTAACCTCCATCACATACACCTTGATATGATCGTTGACATTATACCTTTCGCTCGGAACGCATTCCGAAGCAGGCATAATACCCTCAGTGCTATCAAGCTCAAGCAATACGCTGCTTTTATCAACGCGGTGTATCACCGCATTCATAATCTCACCTTCGCGCTCAATGAATTTATCAAAAATAACGTCGCGTTCCGCTTCTCTTAAACGGTGAACAACAACCTGTTTGGCTGTCTGCGCAGCTATTCTCCCGAATGACCCGGGCGTCACTTCCATTTCAATGATGTCTCCAGGTTCATACGCAATATTAATTTTCCGTGCGTCAGTTAAAGAAACCTCGATAGCATCATCTATTACTTCCTCGCTGACCGTTTTTTTAGCGAACACCTTAAATGATCCGCTACTGCTGTCAACCTCAACACGGACATTCTGGACAGAACCGTAGTTTTTCTTATATGCAGAAACAAGGGCATTTTCAATCGCATCAATCAAAATGCTCTTGTCAATTCCTTTTTCTTTTTCCAATGCATTGATCGCATTAATAAACTCCGTGTTCATTAGACACCTCCATATTATATATCCACATGAAGTTTAACAATAGCTGTATCCTTATATGAAAATAATTTTTCGTTTCCTTTAATGACGAGGGTAAACCCGCTCTCGTTATAACCACAAAGCTCCCCGGTAAATTCCTTTTGTCCATCTACGGCCCGATATAGTTTTACATCGATTTGCTTGCCAATGCTCCGGGCAAAGTCCGCGGGTTCCTTTAGCGCTCGGTCTAGCCCTGGCGAAGAAACGCACAAATAATACGCGTCTTCAATCGGGTCTTTCTCATCTATTGCAGGATCAATCAGGCGGCTGATCTTTTCACAATCATCAAGGCTGAGCCCTCCTGGTTTATCAGCATAAATGATCAGTTCTTTGTGGCTGGCCGTCTTTTTAATCTCTATTCCCACATATTCATAGCCGTTACTGATTATAATCGGTTTGACGATTGCTTCAACGGCTTTTTCAATTTTCTTTGATATCTCAAACACCCCAATTGAAAAGAGTGGGATTCACCCACTCCATTCCGAAAAATCTAGCTAATTTGGATCATATCATATATAATAAAAAAGTTCAAGTGTCCATTTTAACATTTTATGTTTTAGAATAAGTCTTAATATCCGATATAAATTATTTTGCAACTAGGATTTTAGCATAATTAATGATCAATTCTTATCTTAGGTTTGTAATTTGATGACAGCGGCCATTGCGCCCGTAAGACCTTTGTCCCGCCTGTGGGAAAACAATAGCTTATTGTTTTCATACGTGCATATATCAGAAACCGTAATATTTGCCGGTTTTATACCACTGCTAAGCATGTCAAGCACACATGCTTTTGCAAGGTTAGCGTAAATCCTGCTATTTCTTATCTCTATAGTATTGTCTCCGAATTCTCTAACAAATAGACTTGAAACATCTGTGCCAACTTCAAAATGTCTGACACTTATGCATGGCCCTATTGCTGCCAGTATATCCCCAGGCGCGCTGCCAAGCATAGATAATGCTATAATTGCATTCTGCGTTATGTGTGATATTACGCCCCGCCATCCCGCATGACAAATGGCAACAGCCCTGCGTTTTACATCATAAAAAAATAAAGGGACGCAATCAGCATGATATGATATTAGCGGCAGATTCTGAGTGTCAGTATATAACCCATCGCAAACAATAGGCACATTATCTTTTATGATACCACAACCTGCGTCAATTCTTTTTGCCCTATAAAGCATAGCGCTGTGCGAGTAATTGATGGCAACCGATTTTGAAAAGTCAAAACCAACCGCATTGCCAAAACGCTTAATATTTTCTAAAAAATTTAGTGTACTTTTTTCCCTTTTTCTGCTGAAATTCAGTGTATCATACGGTTTGCTGCTGACTCCGCCCACACGTGTCGAAAAGGCACATACCACACCCCCCGCCTCTTCAAAAGACGGTATTGTAAAAAACTTAACGTCCTGCTTTTCTTGGAATGCAAACCCATAATGTATTCCCGGTATCATTATTTCTCTTCCCGTAAAGTTTGCAGTTCTTTCATAAATGTATCGACATCCTTAAACTCTTTATATACTGAAGCAAACCGTACATACGCTACATCGTCGAGTTTCTTAAGGCCCGTCATAACAAGCTCCCCGATCTCTTTTGAAGTAACCTCTTGCCTGAGTGAATTAAAAACTACTTTCTCAACGCCTGACACTAGCTCTTCAATATTATGCATAGGTACAGGCCGTTTTTCACATGCTTTTATAATGCCAATTTTAATCTTATCTGAATTGAAAGGAATGCGCTCACCATCCTTTTTAATGACGAGCAATGGTAGGCTATCTATTTTTTCATAGGTGGTAAATCTTTTTTTACACGCCAGGCATTCCCTGCGCCGCCTTACTGAGCTTCCCTCATCGGTAGGGCGAGAATCAATCACTTTGCTTTCCAGATGTCCGCAATATATACACTTCATACCCAACTCCCATGATTATAATCATATTTATTATAGCATACGTATGAATAAATACAATTTAATCCTGGTAATTCGGCATACAATTGATATCAATTTCCACCAAAATCACATCTTCCCCGATCTTTCTGATATTTCTCCATGGAATGACTTGGTCTCTTTCACCCTTAAAAAAAAACGAAAATCTTGAAGGACCCGGCACTACGATAGCACATATCTTACCTGTGCAAACGTCTAAAAGTAAATCGCATATATACCCAAGCCGAGATCCATCTAAAATATTAACCACTTCTTTTTGTCTAAGTTTGCAATATTTTGTCATAAATATCACCTCATATTTCTATAATATAATATGAATTTGGATATAAAAAAGACCGTACTGATTTGGCAGCAATACGGCGTTACAACCTTCTTTAATCAATATGTTCCGTTTAATGTTTTTTATTTACATTCTTTTCAAGCCGTGACACTTGAGCCTCTAATTCCATCTTCCGTAACATAATGAAGCTACTGTTACTACCTTCCTTATTAACTAAAGCCGATTTTAAATGTCCGGTTTTAAAAATTATTTATCTTTTCATTCTTATGTTTGGTTTGGGTATCATAGTATGAATTAGTATCATTTTCTTTGGTTATAGTTCAAACATCCCTATGATATTAGGTCAATATCCTAGACACAAAAGCTCACCGCAAATGCCATTTCCTAATTTACATTCTACTGTCATTTATGGGAGAACAAGATCCAATGTTGTCCATGCTGCAATAGCTATGTTGAACAACTCATGGATGTTGAAGTGGCGGCAAAAATAAAGGCCAATAAATCCGAGCGAAC
>JBMNOU010000017.1:0-33482 GCA_050943215.1 Christensenellales bacterium
CTCGTTTTGCCGGGTACTCCTGTACCCGATAGCCCTGTATACCCTTGATTTAGATATAATTAACTCTTACTGTATGCCCAGCATTTTGTAGTGCTTAAAAGTTTCCTCTTATGCTTCTCTTAGAATTATGCTGTCAAACAGGTTTTTTGGCATATTGGTAATCTGTTAGCCACTCCTGCCGCATGTAGCAAAACACCGGAAACCTTATATTTAATGTTTTTAATAAGTTTATTCATTTGTTAAATAGGTATCAAGACCACGCACTCACATGCCTAACGTTAATACCACTTTCTTATATTAATCATCCGTTAGTTTATAGCCACTCACCATACCTTCTGATGTAAACTTTTTTAAGCAGAGTAACCAGTATCATATAGCATGCAATTGTTAAGGCCAGCCATGCAAAGTATACTATCGGCAATGCCGCAAGACCAATAGCTGTGCCCAATGGTGTGAATGGGATTATCGTTAGAATCGCGATACCCGTGAAGGTCAAAGCAATGACGGGCAGGGACGCCCTACTTTGAATAAATGGAATTTTTGGCGTACGAATCATATGAATCACCAAAGTCTGACTCCACATGGATTCAACAAACCATCCTGCCTGGAATAAGGCAATAAAATGGTCCTGTATTGCAGAGTTGGTGATATGGTGAAAAAGCTGGCCTCCCGTTATTGAGGGGCAGATAATAAAGTACATAAGCAGATACGTAGTGATGTCAAATACTGAACTCGTCGGTCCAATCCAAATCATAAATTTACTGATGGAGGAAGCATCCCACCTCCTTGGAGTCATGAGGTACTCATTATCTACATTGTCCCATGGAATTGCTGTGCAGGAGATGTCATATATCAGATTAAGTAAAATTAGGTGGATGGACGCCATCGGTAGAAAAGGCAAAAACGCACTTGCAACAAGCACCGAGAACATATTACCAAAATTGGAGCTGGCAGTCATCTTAATATACTTAATCATGTTGGCATAGGTTTTTCTGCCCTCAATGATACCGTCTTCTAATACCATCAGATCCTTTTCAAGCAGAATAACATGGGCCGATTCCTTTGCAATATCGACAGCAGTATCCACTGAAATGCCGACATCAGAGGCTTTCATTGCAGTAGCGTCATTGATCCCGTCACCCATATATCCGACCACATGGCCGTTTTCTCTTAGGATTGACACAATCGTTGCCTTCTGCTGCGGTGAAAGCTTCGCAAAAACATTGGTGGACTCAACAGCTTTTTTCAATTTCTCTTCCGTCATATGATCAATATCCGAACCAAGCAGCAGATTATCAACTTTCAAGCCTACCTGCTTGCAGATACAGCGAGTTACACGATCATTGTCACCGGTAAGAATTTTTACTGCAACACCATGCTCGTTTAGCGTTTTGATTGCTGCAGCGGTTGTCTCTTTAGGCGGATCAAGGAAAGCAAGGTATCCTATCAATACCATTTCCGCTTCATCCGCTACGGAAAATGCGCCAACCGGCGACGGATTGGTTTTCTGCGCCACGGCGATCACACGCATGCCCTCGTCATTAAGACGATCGACAGTTGACAGAATTTCCTCTTTGATTGTATCGGTGAGCGATTCTACTTTGCCTTTGTATTCAGCATAATTGCTGATAGAAAGCATTTCCTCAACCGCACCCTTTGTGATCATCTGTGTTTTCCCGTTTTTATCTGAAACCACAACACTCATGCGGCGGCGCTCAAAGTCAAAAGGGATTTCATCCACCTTGATATAGTTGGTAGATAGACCTTGAAGAGTAGCTTCCTTTGCACTTTCATTTTCCATCCGATCAATAATTGATATATCCATTAAATTTTTTAGCCCGGTCTGGTAATAGCTATTGAGGAAAGCGTGACGAAGCACACGAACATCTTCATTGCCATGTACATCTAGGTGATACTCCAACACGACCTTATCCTGCGTCAGCGTTCCTGTTTTATCGGTACACAGCACATCCATAGAGCCAAGATTTTGAATAGCATTTAAATTTTTGATTATAGTCTTTTTTCTGGACATTGCCACCGCGCCTTTTGCAAGACAGGTAGTAACAATCATTGGAAGCATTTCCGGCGTCAAACCCACCGCGACAGAAATTGCAAACAGCAAAGCTCCCGGCCAGTCGCCTTTTGTAAAGCCGTTGATAAACAGTACCACAGGTACCATTACCAGCATAAAACGAATGAGTATCCAAGAAACAGAGTTTACGCCTTTTTCGAAACTTGTTGGAATAGGTTTGGCTGTTAACCCCTTTGCAATAGCGCCAAAAAGTGTGTCATCACCTGTTGCAACAACTACACAGGTTGCAGAACCGCTGATAACGGTACTGCCCATAAAGGCAAGGTTATGATATTCGGTTATTGAATCGTATTCACCTTGTTTTACAATGTCCGCAATTTTCTCAACAGATTCACTTTCGCCTGTTAGGGTGGCTTGGCTGACAAACAAGTCTTTTGCCTTGAGGATGCGCACATCGGCAGGTACAATATCTCCAGCTGCCAGATAAACAATATCACCTACTACTACATCCTCAAGTAGGATTTCCTCTCTGCCGTTTTCCTGCCTTTCTACGGCAGTCGTGGTTTTAACCATCTCACTTAGACGTCCCGCGGCATTACCACTGCGGGTTTCCTGGACAAAACGGAGGAGTCCGCTGATCATCACCATTGTCAGAATAATGATAACTGTTACCGGGTTTTTTTCTCCTACTTCAGCCAAAAGTATATCGGTCACAAATGATACAAGGGCAAGAACAAAAAGAATTGCGGTAAACGGATTGACAAAAGCCTCAAAAATCCTCTTTATTAAAGATTTCTTTTTGCCGTGGGTAATCTTGTTTCTGCCGTAGAGGTCACGCATTTCCTCTACCATATCCTCGCTAAGTCCTTTTATAGAAGTGTTTAGTTCGATTAGCACTACATCGGTTTCCCTAGCTGAGGTTTCATAAAATCTTCTATCTGTGTTATTAGTCCATGTTATATTCGCCGCGATCTGTAATGCGGTCATTTTTTTGTTTACCTTCTTCATAGGTCCATACCTCCTTTTTTATTCTCGGCAAATTGCCGGATAATAATGTGGAAGCAAGACATAAACCGAAGGACAAAGCCTTATTCCATCAACTTAGAGCAGAAGAATAGACATATGGAATAGCTATGCAATCATCTATTAAGCTGCAATTTCGACTTCGACTTCGTCCGTCCGGATTTATGCCGCTACTACTTCCGCTGTCCATTCTTCTCACCTCCGAAAATTCATAATATTTATGTAAACCCTCAAAAGGAATTTATATTAAAAACCCTTGCCATAGAGTTGAACAATGGCGAGGGTCATATTTTCTTTATTAAATACGCCCAAAGCAACATTTACTAAAGCATATTCAATAAAATATTAAAAAAAGCCGATCTCCATCGTTCAAGCTTTAGCATCACAGGGCACGGTGAGAGTTCACCTTTGAAATTGCATTAGTCTATGCCTTGAGTTCGACATAAACTGCTAACCTTCTTATAGTGTCTCCACTATTCAGCGGCAGCAATCCGTATCCCTGTGGTAGCCGCACCTACCGATAATATTAATTCCTTTATATTATATGTCCAGCATTAAAAATTTGTCAACCGTTTCTCCGTTATTTAGCATTTATGCCCAGTAATTATAGCATAGCGTTTTATCTGCTAAGGGTGCAGCTGTCCTAATTGTAGCTCCCGTAAAAAGGGTAAAATATCCGCAAGCAAATGTGATAATCGGTATAATACAACAATAATTATAATTTACAGCAAGTACAAACGCACAAAAGTGCCCCTCTGTTCCATCATTATTAAAAAAGTTGAAGTATGTTCAGCCAATGCGCTGGCTGTTTCAGTCAAAATACCTTTCCACGTCCTACTCCGATAAACACTATATGGTATGTTCCAAAGAGGGCTATGATGTTTTTCTCTATTTCTATACAGGAGAACACACAGGACGCTATGAAATTTTATAAAAAAGTTAGCAAGTTCTCGAATTATCATGCAATATATATTATAATTGGTATATGTTGTTACTTTAGCCAGAGAAAATATCAGAAACGAGGAAATAAGATGAACCATGGCATACAGCTGTTTAACCAATCTATAGCTGATTTACTCATCAAAAACAAACGATATCTTTTAAAGCGGCCGGCATATATAAACACCTTTATAAGGATATCCTCCAAATTAGAAAAGCAAGCCCAAATCCGAGATAATTATCTTAGAAATGAAGATATTGTCGTCCCCCCCCGTATTGATCATAAGCGTCACCAACGATTGCAACTTGTCTTGCAAGGGGTGTTATGCATGCAGTCAGCACCGCGATAAATCCGATGAAATGGACATTCTAGAAATATCACGGATTACGGATGAAGCGATCGCGCTCGGCGTTGCTGTCATTCTGATTGCAGGTGGCGAGCCGTTAATGAAAAAAGGTATACTCGACCTCCCCAAAGAGCATCCGGATACGCTGTTTGTATTGTTTACCAACGGTCTGCTTCTTGGTGCCGCCGAAAAAGATAGTGCAAAAAATGTTGTTCCTATTATTAGCATAGAGGGCGGCCGCGCTACAACAGACAAGAGGCGTGGTGAGGGCATGTTTGATGCCGTGATGGCCGTTATGGATCGCCTCGACAAAAGAGGCAGACTGTTTGGAGCATCCATCACACTGACAAGTAGCAACTATGATGAAATAATCAAATCGGATTACCTTGATAAACTCGAATCAAAAGGCTGTAGAACAGTTTTTCTGATCGAATATGTGCCCTTTCAAGACGATTTCTCGCTATGCCTTACTGATGCGCAGAAAAAGGATCTACGCCTTTCTGAAGACGCGCTTGTCAAGAAGTATAATATGCTGATTGTATCGCTTCCCGGGGATGAGGAGCGTTATGGCGGTTGCCTGGCTTCGGGCAGGGGATTTGTACATATTAGCTCGACCGGATCGCTAGAGGCCTGTCCGTTCGCACCTTATTCCGATATAAACGTTAAAAATATGCCCCTGAAAGAAGCCTTAAAATCAAAATTGCTCCGGCAAATACGCAACAACCATCACTTGCTGAAAGAGAGCCGCGGCGGATGCGCGCTCATTGAAAACAAAGGCTGGATTAAAACGCTTACCATAACAGAAAACCAAAACTCTAAATAGATTTAGAGATTAATAGAGCATTAGCATTAAGTCAGTAAAAAGATATAGGCAACAGTAGAAACTATTTCGAAATCGCTTTGTCTAAGATATCCTCGTAATATTTTTTCGGTCTTAAACCAACGGTACTATCAATCACTTTGCCATCTTTAATTACGAACACACTCGGAATACTCATAACGCCAAATTGTTCAGCCAGAGCACTTTGTTCGTCTATGTTAACCTTACCAATAATGGCAGTTCCTTCGTATTTCTGACTGAGCTGATCGATTGACGGTGCAAGCATTCTGCATGGTGCGCACCATGCAGCCCAAAAATCTAAAAGCACTGGTTTATTAGAACTAATAGCTTCTTTAATATTGTCTATTGTGATGTTTTTTGCCATAATAAACATCCTTTCTTTGCAGATATTATCTATATATTTGTCTTCTGCCAAAAAAAGAACTCGACATAATGCTTATGGACGAATGCATTAAATACATATGTATGAAACAGTAGCTCTCTATGCGGTCCCCTAAAATTTTATTTGCGAATCAAATGCTTTGTGTGTATAATTATGGTATAAACCATTATTTAGGCAGATAATGAAAAAGCTTGTTATCTTCGTTTTTTCGATACTGGTACTTTTTGCCTCATGCACGCCGGATATTATGAGCACCGGCGGCGTTGTAGTGCGCGGAACGGCAGAAAAACCGACGGATATAACAGAGTGTTATCCGGAAGAAGAAATCGTTTATGTCACTAAAAGCGGCACCAAATATCATAAAGAAGGCTGTACATATCTCTCCTCTTCAAAAATACCGATGTCTCTTGACCAGGCAGTTGAACAAGGCAACGAGCCTTGCAGCAAATGCTTTTGCGTACCAAATACTGATGATTAGTTTTGATATTCTTAAATAAAAAAGAACCCCTCTTTACCCGTTTTTCATCTTTTTATAAAATTCATTATTTTTGCGCCTTAGCCCTATCCGATTTACCAAGGATGGCCTTTCTTAAACGGATGCTGATAGGGGAAACTTCTACAAGTTCGTCATCAGCGATAAATTCAAGCGACTGCTCGAGGCTAAGCAACGTCGGCGGCGTCAGCTTCAATGCTTCGTCTGATCCGGATGCGCGCGTGTTTGTCAGCTGTTTCTTCTTGCAGACATTTATCACGATATCTTCCTGCCGGGCGTTTTCCCCGACGATCATCCCTTCATAAACGCTGACGCCCGGGCCGATAAATAGTCTTCCCCTCTCCTGTGCATTAAAAAGCCCGTATGCAGTGCTCTCGCCTCTCTCATGAGCGATTATTGACCCTCTCTGGCGCTCGGGGATATCGCCCGCATACGGCTCGTACCCGCAGAAAATATGGTTCATGATACCGTTGCCTTTCGTATCCGTCATAAACTCGTTTCTGTATCCGATCAGACCTCTTGCGGGTATCTTAAATTCAAGCTGCGTATCTCCTAGCTCTGTATTCATATTCACTATAACGGCTTTTCTTGCATTTAGTTTGTCTATGACAACACCCGCATACTCTCCAGGCACATCAATCATCAGCAGCTCAAAAGGTTCTTCTATTATCCCGTTAGCCTCTTTTAATATCACACGTGGTCTTGATACCGAGAATTCGTACCCTTCCCTTCTCATTATTTCGATCAATATCGAGAGGTGCAGCTCTCCCCTGCCCGACACCTTGAAGGCATCGGTCGAATCCGTTTCCTCTACCCGCAGGCCAACGTTGGTATCGAGTTCGCGCCACAATCTATCCCTTATGTTGCGTGATGTAACATGCTTTCCTTCCATACCCGCAAACGGGCTGTTGTTGACAATGAAGTTCATCGAAATAGTCGGTTCATCGATTTTGACAAACGGCAGCGGCGCAATGCATTCGGGATCGCAGACCGTCTCTCCAATATTGACGTCGGGTATGCCCGCGATAGCCACGATATCCCCCAACCGTGCGCTCTCCGCTTCACGCCGTTTCAAGCCCGAAAATTCAAAAAGCCTTGTTATCCTTACATTTTGTATTGTACCGTCGGATTTGCATAGCATCGCAGGCATTCCTCTTTTTACGATGCCCCGCCCTACTCGTCCAATACCTATCCGCCCGATATAATCGTCATAATCGATATTTGATATCAGCAGCTGAAGCCTGCCGTTTATTTCTCCCTCTGGCGCGGGCACGTATTTAATGATTGCGTCAAACAACACAGAGATATCGTTTCCCCTCCCGTCTTTCTGAAGCGATGCCTTACCCTCTTTTGCTGATGCATATATAACGGGAAAGTTAAGCTGGTCTTCACTGGCTCCAAGTTCTATAAACAGATCGATTACGCCATCCATAACATGCTCAGGCCGTGCTCCCGGCCTGTCCACCTTGTTGATAACGACCATCACATGTTTTTTAAGCGCAAGCGCCTTTTTCAGTACAAAACGTGTCTGCGGCATACACCCTTCGAATGCGTCCACAAGCAAGAGCACGCCGTCCACCATCGTCAGCACTCGTTCCACCTCTCCGCCGAAATCTGCGTGGCCCGGAGTGTCTACGATATTGATTTTTATTCCCTTGTATTCAACGGAAGTGTTTTTGGCCAATATCGTAATTCCTCTTTCCTGTTCGAGCTCTTCGGAATCCATGACCCTTTCACGTACCGCTTCGTTTTTCCTAAAAATCCCCGATTGCCTCAGCATCTGATCGACCAGCGTTGTCTTACCGTGGTCAACATGAGCGACAATCGCAATATTCCTGATACTTTCCTGTTTTTGCATATAAACCTCAGTCTTATTATTTTGCCGTTCCTGATTATAAGCTTTTATCAATAGGAATACAAGGGTCCATACAAAATACCATTCTACGTTACTTTCTGACACCCGTGATATGTATAAACCTTATCTTTTGAAAAGAGTATGTTGAAAGCGGCCGGTCAATGCTATCGAAGGTATGCGTACAAACGAGTACATTCTCAAGGCTCGGAACATCTTTGATCGAAACAATAAATTGCGAATGCGAAAATCTTGGCACCACATCCGCAAATTGCGAAATATCCCCAGGCATCACCTTCTGCATTGGTACTTCTACCCCCACCGGGCCGGGGCCTGTCTTGCGCGTCAGATAGTTATAGAGGTATACCACACCTGTCCAGGACGGGGAATGGTTGCTCGCACTTATATAATACCAGCCAAATGTCTCCTTGAAATTCATCACACTGCTGCCCGCATAAAGGCACTGAGAAACAAAGTTGGTGCAATCCCCGCCGATCCCATCGTAATCATAATATTTTGGATTGCGCAGCAGCGCCCATGTTTTTGCATACGCCACCGCTGCCTCCCTATCGTAAGTTTTAAGCGCCATAAAAATACCCCCGCCATATGATGTTTTATACTATGTACGGGGGTCCATTATCGTGAACCGCTTTTAAATTTCTACGGAATATAGCCGTTTTCTTACTTGCTGTGCCGCTTTTTCCACCGACAGAATCGTGGCAGTTCGACTGCCTGTACAAAAAGGTCGATCGGCGTGACGCGTGACAGTATACATCGCACAATAAATACGGCCGACGTGTATACCGAACGCATACCAAGCCTTAATCCCATCTCCATGCAAAAAGCAGTGACTTTGGCACTCTGGCGCGCCAGCAGCGGTATCGGCGCCTCGCGTCCTCCCGCTTTCCTGAAAAACGGTGTGTTATTGGCAACCGGATATACAGGGATGACTCGTACATTTTTTGGGCACTCCAGACGATATGCACGGATAAACCCATCAAGCGCAAACTTTGTAGCGCTGTACAGAGCAAAGCCGGGCAGCACCATTTTGCCAAGTGCCGAAGACGTCACCATAAAATTCAGGCGCCGCGTCCTTTTGGCTTCTGTTAGCTTCTGCAATGTATAGATGGGGGAAATCACATTGACTTTAAATATCTGCGCGGTTCTTTCCCAATCCGCGTTACCGATCGGCCCATAATACGCAAAACCTGCGTTGGCAACAAATACATCGATCTCGCCGAAAACCCGCTCTACTTCCTTAAGCATAACGTCTACTGCTTCTGGATTTGAAACATCACAGTCAATTGCATAGACATCCGGGAATTCATTCGTTATTGGCTGCGTGTCTCTGGCCACGCCCATAACGGTAGCTCCCGCGCGGCATAGGCGTTTTAACAGTTCGCGCCCAATACCTGAAGAAGCCCCAGTGATTACCACCCGTTTTCCTCTCAGCTTCATTATCCTAACCTATTTTTCCTAATTACTGCTGTCTTATCCGTTTTGTGCCCTCACTCCAGGCCCTATTAGTGTGCTCCTCCCTCCAGATAATTTTTTGACCTCTATCTGCGTGTCAATTCGGTCTTTTAATGCACTCATGTGAGAAATCACGCCAACCAGCTTGCCCCCCCTGTTGCCCAGGGAAGAGAGCGTCTGAAGCGCGGCCTCAAGATAATCCTCGTCAAGGGACGCAAACCCCTCGTCAATAAATAACGAATCGATTCGTGTCCTGCCGGACGACATTTCAGAAAGGGCGAGAGCAAGCGCCATCGATACGATAAAGCTCTCACCGCCCGATAGGTTGCTGACCGGCCGGATATCCCCTGCCTGATACATGTCCATTACGCTTAGCTCAAGCGGTTTTGATGCGTTGGAAGTGTCCCTTATAAGTATAAACCTGTCGGACATTCTGCAAAGGTTGCTATTAGCATATCTTAAGAGCGCTTCAAACGTAATCCCCTGCGCAATGCGACTAAACTTGACGCCGTCGGCCGATCCGATTAAAGCATTGAGCCTGTCCCATTTTGTACACATCTGAGATTGTTTTTTCTCGTCTTTTTTAAATCCGCCACGTGTTTTGATGTTTTGCATATCTGCCTTAAGCATTTGGATTACTGCACCCTGCCTTGCCGTTTCTTGCGATACGAGCACATTTAATTTTTCGGCAATATCACGTAAAACTTGGCTGTCTTTGCTGGCTGCCTCGTCAAGGTCGGCCGCCGCAGCGCAAAAATCGTCAACAAGTCCCTTTGTCTCGTCATCGCCTATACGAGGCGCTTTTACGGCCTCTGCCACTTCTTTTAAAGCCTCTGCATATGCGCTATCAAGCAAATGGCCCAGTTGCGCAGCCGCGTCTTTCGTACGCGCAATATCCTTTTTAGTTTGCTCCAAATCTCTATATGCTTTCTCGTTGCAGTTGCGGCTTTCTTCCTTTGCCTTCTGTGCATTTTCTGCAAGAACCGTAGCGTCTGCCTCTTCTTTATCCGGATCCTTTTTACCAAAAAGCCGTATTCTCTCGGCAAATAACCGATCGTATAGCGCTTGCGTCCGACCCCTCGCCTTTTGGCGCGTATCCATCTGGCGCGCGATATCCTGTATCATCTGTTTGTTGTTTTCGATTACGAGCACGTCTTTATCCACTTCGCTTAGCCGCTGAGTCAGCTTAATTACAGTGTTTGCCGCATCGTTCAGCTTTGTTAACAGCCGGGTATTCTCGCGCATCAGGCGTTCCGCTTCCTCAAGCGAAAACCTGATCTCTTCGGCAGCGCTTACTGTTTGCGTGCCGGCTATCATATCAGCAGCGCTTCCGCCGAGATTTTTAAGCGCGTTTTCTTTTGTTTCCGCAATGCCTGTCTGCAGTATGATCAGTTTTTCAAGCGCTTCAATGTTTTTACGATTATCTAGCAGGGCCTGCTCAGCGCTTTTTTTACTGCTAAGTATTTGATTACGCTCAATTTCTACGGCTATCAAAAAACGATTATCGCATAACTTACCGGCGCTTGGGTGCTCAAGTGCGCCGCAAAGCGGACACGGCCTCCCCGGCTCAAGGTTTTTTCTTTCCTGCCCGAACCGCTCTTCCAGCTTTGCATATACATACTTATCCTCAATCTCTTTGGCTTTCTCTCCGAGCTCTTTGTCGTTTGCAAACAGTTTTTTTTGCTGATCCTTATATTCGGCCATCTCTGACTTTGCTTGATTAATCAGGCGATGTGCCTCGGCAAGCGGCAGTGCGATGCGCAGCGCGTTAATCCGATGCTGCCAGCACGCTTCGTCTTTTTGCCCGAGGATTTTTCTTATCTGACTGCGGATATCGTTTTCCTCTTTTAACGCACGATCAAGATCGTTTTTTGCGCCTGCCCGAATGATATCGGCAGTATCTTTAGAGTCAAACAATTTTTTCAGCTGGGCAGTGTCAGCTTCTGGCATATATTTTGTAAACATCCTTAGAATATTTCGTTTGTGTTCAGCAATCTTTCCCTGATCGTTTGCGATTTCTTTATCAAGCCTGGTGATATCAGTGCGCTGAGCCGCCATTTTGCTGTCCAGCTCTCTGACATTCTTCAGCGTTGTCTGCAATTCTTTAAGCGCCGTTATTGCATTTTTCTCTTCGGTTACTGCCTTCTCAAACCTATCGGTCTTCCTTAGCAGTTTTTCCGACAGTGTTGCTTCATCTTGCTGATACTGTGCAAGCTCATCATTCAGCTTTCTTCTTTTTTCAATGATGTCGCAGCAATAAGAAAATTTCTCCTTTAACCGGATATGTGTGGCAATCGCATTTGTTAGCTGTCCTTGCTCATATTTCAGTGAGGTGCGCTGCACCTCATCCAGCACAGCGATAGACCCAATCTTCACTCTGAGCAATTCAAGCTTATTCCTTTCATCTTTAGCCCGTTCAAATACAGCCGACGATATGTTGCGATAGATATCCATGTCAGTAATCTGCTCCAATATGCCCGCCCTATCATTCGAATCTGCTTTTAAAAATTCGGCGAACTGGAACTGGGCCAGCATTATTGACCGTGTAAACTGGCCGAAGGTCAGCCCGGTAATCTCCACAATCTTTTCGCCCGCCTCTTTGATCATCGAAGCAATAATCGACCCGGTACCGTCCGAGCCGTATTCCACAATTTCTCTTTTAACCGGCCGAAACGGCTTTTCTCCTTTTTTCCGCTCGTGTAAAAAAGTGCTTTTATATCGTTTGCCGCGCGACCAAAAGACGGCCTCTGCCATGCACATTTCAGCGTGTTTCGACATAATCTCGTCATGCGTTTCGCTAATAGAATCGATTCTCGGTGTTTTTCCGTAAAGCGCAAGGCAAATTGCGTCAAGTACGGTGGTCTTCCCGGATCCGGACGGACCGACAATTGCAAAGAGCCCTTCTGAATATTCTGGAGCCGAAAAATCGACCTCGAACCGGCCTTCCAAAGAATTAATATTTTGCAATGCGATTTTTTCTATGCGCATGTATCCTTCCCCTCAAGCTCGGCTACGATTTCGTTGAAGCAGTCTATCAACTCCTGACTGTGCTGGTTGCTAAAAGAGTTGTTTTCTATACACCTTAAAAATACGTCCTCTACTCTCATTGTTTCAAGCGTATCCAAATTGTCTGATGTCTCTACTATATTGCTTAAAATGGCTGCGTTTCTTATGCTGAGCACCTCGGCTTTTTTACCCCTAACTGCCTCATATACATCAAAGGATAATTCCGGAAGCACTTCTTTTCCGGTATACGTAACCTCAATCCAAACATCCTCATCCGCAATCGCTTTAAGTCCGCTTATGATCGTATCGTAATCACCGCAGATCGTTTTCAACCGCTGGAAAACAGGCACTTCAATTTTTTGAATATCCTTTTTTGTATCAATCTCCAAAACATATTTTATTTGATCAAGCTCGGAAAAGCTCATGGGCAGCGGGGATCCGCAATATCGGATATGTGCTTTTCCCATAACGCACTGTTCACTGTGAATATGCCCGAGCGCCACGTAACGAAGCGCATCCGGAAAGATATCCGTACCCACCTGTCCTAAACTGCCCACATACAGGTCTCTTAAGCCGTCTCCTTCCCGACGGGAAGCCCCCTGTACAAAAAGGTGCCCCGTCGCGATGAGGGGCAGGTCTTCGTAGAATTGATTTTTGAAAAGAACTGCTGATCCGACTACCTCGCTATAAAATTGCTCGGTAGCAAGGGCAATTTTATCATCGCTTGTCATAGAGTCATCATCCATTTTGACCATCTCGTTTTTCCGAAGATACGGCACCGCACAGCATATAGCGCCGGGCATTTTATCTTTGCCGTATAGCGTAATCACATGTCTTTCAGGCTCCGCAGGAAGCCCAATAATGTGAATGCGAAGGCGTTCTAGCACTCCGGCCGGTGCTTCAAGCAGCCCCGGAGAATCGTGATTACCCGCCACGATTACAACGGTATTACAGCATGTACCTAGCAATGACGTTAAAAAATCATAATAGAGTCTTTGGGCCTGACCTCCCGGCGTTCCCGTATCAAAAACATCACCCGATACGATTAACGCGTCGATCTCCCTTTCGCATATCTGCTCGGTGAGCCATGATAAGAACTTCTCATGTTCACTCATGCGTTTTTTCGCGTATAACGCATGTCCTATATGCCAGTCCGATGTGTGCAATATTTTCATACATCCTCCCAACTCTAAAACACAGCTAGATTTGGTATATTTATGTTCATTTTATCATGCGTTTTGTATGTTTTCAATGCAACTAAAAAAGGATGGGCCACTCGGCATATCCTTTTTAGTTCTTTGCTTTATGTTTACAGCTTTAAGGCCGCAAACCGTTCCATTGCTTTGAGAGTGTTCTCACGCGTGTTGAACCCGGTCAGCCTAAAATACCCTTCGCCTGCGCTGCCGAAACCCGCACCTGGAGTACCGGCTACACCCGCCTCTTTTAGAAGCTTGTCAAAAAAATCCCACGAAGGCATGCCGCCTGGAGTTTGAAGCCAAACGTACGGAGAGTTTACACCGCCGAAGCATGCAATACCCAATGCCGATAGTCCATCAAGAATCACACGCGCGTTTCCGAGATAATAATCAATAATCTCTTTAATCTGCACCTTGCCTTCTTGCGAATAACAGGCAAATGCCCCCTTTTGCGTCACATACGGTACGCCGTTGAATTTAGTGGTGTGGCGCCTGTTCCACATTGCGTGAATCGATTGTTTTTCACCTTTGCTGTTCTTTCCAAAGAGCGCCTTGGGTACCACGGTATAGGCGCATCTTGCCCCCGTAAACCCGGCGGTCTTAGAAAAACTACGGAATTCAATCGCAACCTCTTTCGCCCCGTCTATCTCATATATGCTGTGAGGGATATCATCCTCTCTAATAAACGCCTCGTAAGCAGCATCAAACAGAATCAGCGCATCGTTTTGTTTGGCGTAATCAACCCATCCGGCAAGATCGGCTTTTTTCAAAACTGTTCCCGTCGGATTATTGGGATAGCAAAGATAAATGATGTCTACCTGATTTTTGGGCAGAGCAGGTTTAAACCCGTTGCTGGCCATACACGGCAGATATATAATATTTTCATATGCATTGTTAGCCTCATCGAACGCTCCCGAACGCCCGGCCATAACGTTTGTGTCCACATAAACCGGATATACGGGATCAAGTACCGCAACGCGGCAGTTATCGGAAAAAAGCTCTTGGATGTTGCCGGTATCGCATTTTGCACCGTCAGATACAAATATCTCATCCGCCGAAATCCCGAGCCCCGCAAAGTCATTTTCGGCTATCGCTTCGCGAAGCCATGCATAGCCCTGCTCTGGACCATAGCCGTGAAACCCTTCGGGAGTTGCCATATCGTCAATAGCCGCCCTCATCGCTTTAATAACGGCATCCGGCAACGGACGCGTAACGTCTCCAATGCCAAGTTTTATGACATTGCCTTTATGGGCACTGATCCTTTTTGCCATTTCGGAAAACAAATAGCTGCCTTTTAACCTTTGGTAATTCTCATTGATCAATAACATGTTCTTCTCCTTTTGTGCTTTTAACTAAATAATCAGATATGATTCCTGCAAACGCATCCTTATGCAATAAGCAGCATTGGTATCCTTATGGTTTATATCACCCAAAGGATTTCTGTATATACAAAATTAATCACGTATTATTTTACAATCGTGGGGCTGTTAAGTCAACACTGGCGCTATTTTCGAGGTATGTGCACACTGATACCTGGAACGAATTCTGTGGGCTTTAGATGGTCATTTGCAGCAAGAAGGCTGCTGACGTGAATGCCAAATTTATTTGCGACGGATATCAAATTATCTCCCCTCTTAAGTGTATACCGCTTTGATGATGTCCCTGTTTTCTTTTTTATCTTTATCTTTTGTCCACCTTTAACATCCATCGGGCTGACTTTGGGATTAAGGGAACAAAATGTGGTGATATCCATGTTATACCGCCTTAGCACATCAAAGAGCCTTTCATGCTCACCCAAAGTGTAATATTCATCCGAGGATTTTTTTATATTGACATATGGAAGGATGATCACCTGTCCGGGCAAATAATAAGAAGGATTCAGATATGGATTCGTACTGAGCATCGTTTCAACGGATATACCGTTTTGTTTTGCAATCCGAAACAGAGTCTCACCTCTTTTAATCGTATAGAACGCTCCTCTTGCACATCCGCCTTGCTGGCACGGTATTTTTATTTTTTGACCGGTCTTGAGCCTAGTATCATCATTTTGTTCTCTAAGCGCGGCTTCTTCAACCGAAAACTTCTTTGCCAAAAGAGCGAACGTGTCGCCTTTTTGCACATAATAGTCAAAATAGCTGTACGGACATTCTGACATTGATTCCGCTCCGTTCAATTATCGATTTCATTAATAATGTATTTTGCGATTAGCTAATTCATGACGATATTCTCATTTAGACCTCTAAGCCCTCAGACATATTTATTATTGGTTGCACCGCTTTATGACCGGTGATATAATAAAAAAGCTTAAATCAGCAGAGAAGGCAAGCAAAATATGATATTGCAATTTGTATTTTGCATTGGTAAAATGTAGACTAAACATAAAACGGCAACTTTTTTTGCGGTTAATTTTAAAGGATGACGATATGCAGACTATTAAAGACGAGATCAGACAATTAAAAAAGGATAAAAATGCGATTATATTGGCGCACTATTATCAAACATCCGATATTTTGGAAATTGCGGATATGATTGGCGACTCATATGCCCTCAGCAAAAAAGCAAAGGAAAACAACGCGGATGTTATCGTTTTTTGCGGCGTTCGGTTTATGGCTGAAAGCGCAAAGATATTAAGTCCGGAAAAAAAAGTACTACTGCCTGTCTTTAACGCAGGTTGTCCGATGGCGGATATGATAATGCCGCAGGATGTCGAACGTCTGCGGCACGAATACCCAGATGCCGCGGTGGTGTGCTACGTCAATTCATCCTCTGAAGTCAAAGCGCAAAGTGATGTATGCGTCACTTCCTCTAATGCGGTCAAAGTCGTCCGCTCGCTGAAAGAGAACAGGATTATATTCATACCCGATCAAAACCTGGCAAGTTATGTGGCAAGCCAGGTTCCGGAGAAAGAAATCATACCGTTTCACGGTTATTGCGTCGTCCATCACCAGGTTAACGCGGACGAAGTGGCTGAAGCCCGAGCTGCTGTTCCCGATGCATTGCTGCTCGTACATCCAGAATGCACACCTGCTGTTGTAAATAAAGCCGATTTTGTAGGCAGTACGGCCAAGATTATCGATTTTGCGACACGGTCTGACAACAAAAAATTTATTATTGGTACCGAAATGGGTATTTTGCATGTGCTGAAAAAAGAAAATCCGGACAAAGAATTCTACTTGCTGTCGCCAAAACTATTTTGTACAAACATGAAAAAAACAAGAATGGACGATTTACGAGATGCGCTGAAATATGACCAGCATGAAATCATATTGAGCCAAGAAATAATCGAGAAGGCAAGAAAAAGCCTGGATCGGATGCTGATGTTTTAAGCGTTCTTTTGGGAGCTTTTTAATGAAAAGATATATTTATGATACATCCGGCAAAGACGTCGAAATACATAATATCGATGTTGCGGTTATCGGCAGCGGCCTTGCCGGGATGTATACGGCTTATCACCTTGATTCTGCGCTCAATTGCGCGCTATTTACAAAAGACAGTATCGAGATCAGTTCTTCGTCATTGGCACAGGGTGGTATTGCTGCAGTAACCGAAATAGACGATAATTTCACTTATCATTTCGAAGATACCATCAATGCGGGTGCCGGCATGTGTAACGAAGATGCAGTGCGTGTGATTGTTGAGGAAGGACCAAAGGAAATTAACGAACTGCTAGCGCTGGGCACCCACTTTGACCTTGACAGCAACGGGCATCTTTTGACCACTCGCGAAGGTGGCCACGGAATGAACCGAATATTGCATGCAGGCGGGGATGCAACCGGGCTCGAGATGGTCAGAACACTTGAAAAAACGGTTAAAAGCAAAGACAACGTAACATTGCATGAGAATTCCTTTGTGGCAGACATTTTAACGGAAAATAACCATGTTTGCGGACTCATGGTGTTTGAAGACGGCCGCTGGCATCTTTATAGAACCGGTTATGTGGTAATAGCCACCGGGGGATTAGGGCAGATATTTAGATACACAACGAACCCGACGATCGCAACGGGTGACGGGTTTGCAATGGCATACCGCGCAGGCGCTGTTTTGGAAAACATGGAGTTTATCCAGTTCCATCCAACGGGGCTGTATACGCAGAAAAACCGAAATCGGCAATGTTTCCTAATATCAGAGGCCGTTCGCGGCGAAGGGGGAATCCTTTTCAACGAGGCCGGACAGCGGTTTATGGAAGCCCGTCATCCGCTCGCCGAGCTGGCGCCGAGAGATATAGTAGCTCGGGAAATATACCGGGAAATACAGAACCAGAATCTTCCTTACGTTAAACTCGATATCAGTCACAAGCCCAAATCTTTTTTAACCAATCGTTTTCCGACCATTTATAATACATGTCTACAGCACGGAATCGATATATCGACCGATTTTATACCGGTGGGTCCGGTTCAGCACTATATGATGGGCGGTATCAAAACCAACTTATGGGGTGAAACAAACATACATGGACTACTAGCCTGTGGCGAAGTGGCCTCGACAGGCGTGCACGGCGCAAACCGGCTAGCAAGCAATTCGACCTTGGAATGCCTGGTGTTTGGACGGCGGTGCGCAAACGTTATAAACAAAGTATATTCGCTGCAGTCTGCAAAGGCATCAATTCCTATTCAAAAAGGTTTACAAGTCAAGGATGTTGATACGGCGGCATGGATTATAGATTTAAAAGGAATCATGGTCAAATACTGCGGCATCGTGCGAAACGGCCAGAACTTATTATACGGTATTCGCCGGGTTAGCGATATGCTAAGCATACTTGAAGATGCCCGGCTTTTAACAATCCGTGATATGGAATTTTACAATATGGCCACGGTCGCGCTTAATGTGCTGACGGACGCGAATAAGCGAAAAGAATCGGTGGGTGCGCATTATCGTGTGGATTAAGGAGATGAAGGATGATCGATAAAAAGCAACTTTACAAACTGATAGAAACGGCTCTTGCCGAAGATATAAATACCGGTGATATCACCACAATGAGTACGGTGCCCAAAGATAAAAGGGTTAGCGGACATTTTATTGCCAAAGCGCAAGGGGTGCTATGCGGTCTTGATATAGCCGCAGCCGTTTTTCACTATATTGATACTGATGTAACAATGGAAAGTCATTTTAAGGACGGAAATATAGTAAAAAACGGTGATATCATCGCAGCCATTGAAGGGCGTGCAACATCTGTGCTGACAGGCGAACGGCTGGCGCTTAACATGCTTCAGCGGCTATCGGGCATTGCTACCAAAACCAGTGAAGCAGTTAGTAAGGTTTCGGGATTTCCAGTAAAAATACTGGATACACGCAAAACAACACCCGGGCTGAGGATCTTCGAAAAATATGCGGTTCGTACGGGCGGGGGGTATAACCATCGGTTTTCGCTGTCCGACGGCGTACTGATCAAAGATAACCATATCAATGCGGCGGGCGGTATCCGCGAAGCCATCGAGGCGTCAAGAAGTTTTGTGCCCCACACCTTAAAGATTGAAGTTGAAGTAGAAACGCTGGATCAGGTAACAGAAGCGCTTGCAGCCGGAGCGGATATCATTATGCTTGATAATATGACCATTAAACGGATGAAACAGGCGATTCAGATTATCGATAAAAACGCGCTGGTAGAGGCGTCAGGCAACATGGGTGAAAAAGATCTTATAGAAGTGGCTGCGACCGGTGTAGATTTTATTTCAATCGGTGCGTTAACTAATTATATTAAACCGTTGGATATCAGCTTAAAATTTAAATAGGAGCTTATAGGAGCTGTTTGGGTTGTTATTGCTCAGATATTGTTTTTAGATAAATGCGATTTGTCCTCGATCAGTGAGATTAGCGGATACATTTCGTTATACTGTTTTTGTAAAAACATGCTGCTCTTTTTTTCAAACAGTATGCCGGCTGTTCTGTCGGCGGCAGTAAGAGCGATCCTTTCATGCGCGCAAAGCACGGGGGATATTCCGTTTATATCGCCCGTAGCCTGTTTATTGAGACAGCCACAGTGATGGTTGCACCTTTCTTTAATTGCACAGTCGATGCAGTTTTGGCTGGTCTTCTCCGCTTTTAAGAAAAGCGCTTTTCTCCTCTGTTCATCAACACCATTATAAACATCGCCTATGCAGTATTCTTTCTCCCCTACAAACTGTACGCATGGATATAGTGCACCATCCGTATCCACTGAAAGCTGTCGCTGCCCAAGCTGACATCGCTGCTGGCAATATGCCTCACCGTCAATAAAGGAGCGCATCTTAACCTCGAAGGGAGAAAAATAGAACTTCTCTTCATCCAAAGTCCATGCGATATACAATTCAGACAGCTTGTCAAACTGGCGGGCTAGCTCTTCCATATGCGCATCAGTCCAAGCAGCTTGTTTCTCGTAGTTTAGCGAACAGATAAAATATTTAAAGCCAATGTCAAACAGGCTTTGAATACCGTCCGCATAATATTGAATGGTATCCGGATTGACGACCATCATTGCACAAGCGTAGGGTTGAAACTTAAGGAGTATTTTTGCCGCCTTTTCGACGCTTGCAAAGCTCCCTGTCCCGTCTTTGAAGATGCGGTGAGCATCATGCGCCGCCTGTATGCCGTCGATGCTCAATGCGATCATGATCCGGTTATCCGTACAAAAACGCAAAAATGATGTGTTCAGCAACGTGCCGTTAGTCGTTATTTTAAAGTGAAAAGTGCATTTCTTATATTGTTCGGATTCTCTGGCATACCGGATAACCGCTTTGATCAGGTCTTTTTTGAGAAGGGGCTC
Organism: Christensenellales bacterium; assembly: GCA_050943215.1. GTDB lineage: Bacteria > Bacillota > Clostridia > Christensenellales > SZUA-584 > JBMNOU01. The sequence goes on from JBMNOU010000017.1 coordinate 20,324, forward strand.
CCCGCCGAAAAAGGATATGCCGATACGCCCCGCGTTTTCTGCTGCGTGGTCAATAGCAGCTTTAGCGATTTTTAGAGTCATCTCTCTTCTGGCCTGCTTATGAACATAACAGTAATGGCAGCCAAGGTTGCAGTCATTTGTCAGATGCAGCGTATAATGCATTAGATAATCCCCTTATTTTTTAACCATTCAAAAAAGTCTTTGACCTGCGCTTTGAGCTGATGCTTTGAAAGCGTCCGCGTTTTCTCTTCCGATTCTTTTGAAAACTCGCAAGGATCATACATTACCCCGGTTGTGTAGCTGAGATTCTCTTCATTGATCGCAGTTTCCAGAGCTTCGCTAAGCTGTGCAGCCGCATCTTTTGTGTTATATTGCTCCACCGATAAGTTTATGGGGCCCTGGTGCCATGCTTTAACGTCATCCACCGATACAAACTCGATCGCAATGCCATGTCCGGTATCTGCAAAATCAGCTTTTAGCGTTATCATCTTATCCGAAGTCTTTGTATCTTCCGGATCGTTAATGTTGACCGCAGGCTGTAAAACCCCTGAAAATTCGGGACTGTTCTTGTCTGAAAAATTTAGCCCGTATTCTTTCGATATTTCGTTGATAACACTAAGTGCGTCGTCTTCGGATAAAAACACAGGGGGTGCCACCATCACGCACCCAAAAGCGCCCCGGCCTTCCCCATGTATGAACAGTGGCGCGACATAAATCATCGGCATCGCGGGCTCCCCTATCAAAGTCTCTTCTATAACGGGTATCTGCGACGGCTCAGGAACGCCTACCGTCTGCGGAAATATGATCGTCGGGCTGTTCGTTTGGTTCCAGAATGAGGCTTCTCCCGTTTTGGCCGCGGGCGGCGCTGGTATCCCTACTGTCGGTAAATCCGCTGCGCATCCGGCAAGCGATATAACCGCTAAGGTGCCAAGCGCAACTCTTGCTGCTGCATTTAATGTCCATCTTTTTGGGATGGATGCTTTCAAGTCGTCAACAGATACATCCTCTTTCACAGGATATTTCGGCTTATCGGTTTTCTTAACAGGCGTGATATCCATAGTACCCTCCGGGTTTTATACATTTTTAAGCCGGGTCTTACGGCTTCCTAATAAACTTATGACGCAATTAAAACCCGCTTTGTTCCATAAGGCCTTTATAAAAAAAGCACAGCACCCGAAAAGGTACCGTGCTTTTGGCAGCGGAACTAGGATTCGAACCTAGACAATACGAGTCAGAGTCGTAGGTGCTACCGTTACACAATTCCGCTTTAACATTATCCCATGATGCCGTCCGCCAAGTTTTAACACCTGCCCCAATAGCAGGTGGGTGCGCCGCCAAAAGCTTCTGCCATCCCGTCAAAGCGGGCCCGGCATCCGTTTTCGGACAAAAGCTCCCGTTCACATACTGTAGGTTTAAAACAATGGCGTTATCGAACACCGCAGGATATGGTGGGGTTAATTGGGATCGAACCAACGGCCTCTACGATGTCAACGTAGCGCTCTAACCAGCTGAGCTATAACCCCCCAAAAATCCGTAATCATATTATACACAATCCGGGGATTAAATCAATAGCTATTTTCGCCCATGGCACCCACCGTCCTCTCAATACTGCGGCAAACAGCCCCTATTCCATGCATAATCACGAGTTTTAACATCTTTTTTTGCAGAATAGTACCCCAACAATAAAAAATCTTGATCGGGCAACAAATACCGTTCATAATAGCAGACAAACTTATGCCCAATATACGTAGCACAGATCATCTTTGAATATTTATTAGGCAAAGATTCAGTAACATCCGGCACCCCATATAAATCCAGCACCTCGCTTTTTGTCATCTGCCCGAGATCTGTCAGAATTCATTATTTAGTTTTTTTATACAATATATTGTTTTATTTATTATTTAGAATACCACATTTGCTGTACTATCATAAAAAATGTGGTATAATAACATTGAATAATTTGTGGAGGGCATATAATGAATATAGAAGCAATCGCTCAAAATAAACTGCTTATACTATATCTGCTTAAAACAATCAATATTCAGCTTTCCGAATTGCAAATACTGCGAATTGTCACCGAGAACAACTGGCTCAACTATTTTGATTTGAAAGAATGTATGTTTGAGCTTATTGAAAGTAACCTGGTAGAACAGCGGGAAACGCCAAACGGTACTTTCTATGCCGTTACCGATCTTGGTCGGACGACGCTGTATTACCTTGAAAAAGAGCTTTTAAATTCCCAGCGTAAAGCGATAGATGAATATTGCAGTAAGAACAGAGATGATCTACGTCTTGAAACAGAGCTGTTTGCAGAATATATAAAAATTGATGAGGGCGAATATAAGGTTATGCTCAAAGTCCTTGAAAACCAAATACCTGTTTTTGAACTCAATTTAATCACATATTCACAAAATTCCGCAGAAGATTTTATCAAAAAGTGGAAGCACGTTGCGCCAAAAATCTATAAAAACACTTACAATAGCCTCGCGGAATAGTACCAACGGTGTTAATCCCTTTGATAATCAACAGAAACAGACGTTTCAAATATGCTGTGCATAAACATACGCACCGGCTGATGTTTCTCATGCTTGTCATAGATCTTATAATCCGCTTTACTTTCAAAATCCACAGTCAACGCTATATCAAAGGAACGTTCACTTTTTTTCTCATCAATCCCGACTTCAATATTCTTCACCCCAGGTATGCACTTAAGGGATAAAAGTCTTAATTTAGCTTCTTCCACCAAATATTTTTTATCCGGCTTTAGCCGATAGCATACGATGTGTCTTAGCATTTTGATTCTCCTTTTTCGTCATTTTTATTTTCTGATATCAATAAGATGAGCGATGTCTATGTTTGCCTCTTTAAACGTTGCCATGTTTTTTACCATCGCCATACTTGCATCAAGTATTCCAAACATCAGAGGACATCCGCTGCCTTCGCCAAGGCGCATATCGAGCCTTAAAGGCGCTGTCATCCCCAGCGCTCCCATCACCATATCAAACCCTGGCTCTGTGCTGCAATGCGATGAGAACAAATATTCTGTGATAATAGGATTAAAACGGCTTGCCGCAAGCGCCGCCGTCGCCGATATGAATCCGTCAATCACCGCAGCCATCTGTTTGTATGCCGCACCGATGAAAAAGCCCGTCATCGCCGCAATATCAAAACCACCTAGCTTTGCAAGCACGTCTAGCACATTATCTTTATCCGGATGGTTGATGTCAATTGCGCGCTCGACCACGCGCACCTTTTTTTCCAGCTGCTCATCCGTAATGCCTGCACCTTTGCCTACCACCTGTTTTGGGGGAACATCCATCAACGCGCTGACAACCGCAGAAGACGTTGCAGTATTGCATATGCCCATTTCACCGCAGCCAACAATCCTATAACCTTTGCTCCATAGCTCTTCGGCAGTATCTAAGCCATAAGCGATCGCCTTAATGGCTTGACCAATGTCCATAGCCGGACCTTTAGCGATGCTGCGCGTACCGTTGTCGATACGCCGGTTCTCCACACCTGTGCATCCCCCAAAGCCTTTTATCCCCATATCGTATATAAAAACATCCGCGCCTGCTGTTGCTGCAAATACACTAATACCCGTGATGCCCCTTACCATATTTTTTACCTGCATGGCCGTAACGCCCTGCGGAACAGGCGTGATGCCTTCTTCCCATACACCATTATCTGCGGCAAAAACGGCAACCGCTTTTCTAGTTTCAGGAACGTCGGCTCTGCCGAATATTCCCGCCAGCTTGACCGCATAATCTTCCAGCAACCCAAGACTGCCAATGGGTTTAACAAGGCTGTCTACCCGTTCCCTGGCTCTGATTTTCGCAGACTCCGAGGTATGTTTGATATTCATAATTCTTCTCACGGCAAAGGCTCCTTGCACTTTTTCACAATATTATTATAAATTGTAGTCTAATTCAATCATTTCTTATCAAATATTGCATTAAAGTATATATTAACAAATTTTTATACAGTTTAATACTTTTAAAATTTCCTTAATAATGCTATAATCGTTAGTTGTTAAACAAATATCGCTGTTAAGGAGAAAAGACATTGTATAAGATCCTCAAAAAAAGAACGCTGAGTGAACAGGTCAAGCTAATGGTGATAGACGCCCCTCTTGTCGCCCAAAAAGCACAGGCCGGCCAGTTTATTATTCTTAGGGTTAACGAGCAGGGAGAACGCATTCCTCTAACCATTGCAGACTATGACAGAGATGCAGGTACGGTAACAATTATTTTTCAAGAAGTTGGAAAAACGACAATGCTGCTTGGGGCTTTAAACGAAGGCGATAGCCTTCTGGATTTCGTCGGCCCTTTGGGCAAAGCATCTCACTTTGATAGCAACGTTAAAAAAGTGGCTGTTATCGGTGGAGGGCTGGGTACGGCTATCGCTTATCCGCAGGCAAAAAAACTGCATGCCATGGGTATTGATGTGACAACCGTTGTCGGTTTTAGAAATAAAGATCTTATCCTGCTTGAAGATGAGGTTCGGGCAGTCTCTTCAAAGCTAATTGTCACTACAGACGATGGTAGCAACGGCAACAAGGGTTTTGTTACGGATGCACTCAAAAACGAGATTGAATCAGGCGAAAAATTCGATCTGGTCATCGCAATCGGGCCGCTCGTTATGATGAAGTTCGTATCCCGTCTGACCAAAGAATACGGCATTAAAACGATCATCAGTATGAATCCGATTATGATCGATGGAACCGGAATGTGTGGCGGATGCCGCGTGACGGTGGGCGGAAAGACCAAATTCGCTTGCGTTGACGGCCCAGATTTTGACGGCCACGAAGTTGACTTTGATGAAGCAATGAGAAGACAAACCATGTATAAAAAACAAGAAGGAGAATCTTGCAACTTATTCGAGGGGGTAAAATAATGGCAAAACGGAACATGGATAACAGAAAAACAGAAATGCCGGAGCAGGATGCCAAAATAAGGGCAACCAACTTTAACGAGGTTGCTCTCGGCTACACAGAGGAAATGGCGAAAAATGAGGCTCTGCGCTGCCTGCAGTGCAAAAACAGGCCGTGTGTTTCCGGATGCCCTGTCAATGTGCAGATACCCGAGTTTATCAACCTAATCAATGAGGGAAAATATATTGACGCTTACGATAAAATACGCGAGACAAACGGACTTCCTGCTATATGCGGCCGGGTATGTCCCCAGGAAGGCCAATGTGAAAAATATTGTGTCAGAGGGATAAAAGGCGAGCCAGTCGGCATTGGCAGGCTGGAGAGGTTCTGCGCCGACTACGCGATCGCAGAAGGCGCAAAGCCGACCGAATGCAAGCCCGTCACAGGTAAAAAAGCAGCTGTTATCGGCTCTGGACCGGCAGGGCTCACATGCGCGGCAGATCTTGCAAAAAACGGCATCGATGTGACGATTTTTGAAGCGTTCCATACCCCAGGCGGCGTGCTTCAGTACGGCATACCCGAGTTTCGGCTACCTAAGGCACTGGTAAAAAAGGAGATCGATGCACTAAAGGCAATAGGTGTCAAGATCGAGACGAACATGGTAATGGGGCGCGTGCTGACGATTGACGATTTAAAAAAGATGGGGTACAGCACGATATTTATCGGAACAGGCGCGGGGCTTCCGAGCTTCATGAACATTCCGGGCGAAAACTTAAACGGCGTTTATTCTGCAAACGAGTTTTTAACACGTATCAACTTGATGAAGGGCTATAAATTCCCCGAATATGATACGCCCGTGATCCGGCACAAAAAAGTTGCCGTCATTGGGGGTGGCAATGTCGCTATGGACGCGGCGAGATGTGCCAAGCGTTTAGGAGCGGATGAGGTATACATCGTGTACCGCAGAAGCGAGGCAGAAATGCCCGCAAGAAGCGAAGAGATCGAGCACGCAAAAGAGGAAGGCATTATATTTTCTTTCCTTGTCAACCCGACGGCAATTCTCGGCACGGACGACGGATATGTTAAGGGCATGACGCTGCAGAAAATGGAACTGGGCGAACCGGACAGCTCAGGCAGACGTAGGCCAGTACCCGTTGAAGGCTCGGAATATGATATTGAACTTAATGCAGTTGTTGTCGCAATAGGTCAAAGCCCGAATCCGCTAATGCGCGAAGCAACGCCCGAACTGAAAACGCAAAAATGGGGCGGTATCATCGTGGAAGAAGAAACGGGTTCCACATCAATAGACGGCGTATATGCGGGCGGTGATGCCGTATCCGGTGCGGCAACGGTCATTCTTGCAATGGGAGCCGGTAAGACCGCCGCAAAGGCAATGCTCGAATACATGGCAAAATAATTAACAGCAAAATTAAAAGCCTGAGGCAATCATAATGCCCCAGGCTTTATTATTATCGTTGCTTATTTGATCTTAATGAAGAATATATGGTCCGATCTTGAACCGACAACAATCGTGTTTCCGTAAATGGCGGGCGTTGCCTCAAAGTTTTCCTCACCTACGTTTAAAACATCCACAGCCTTGCCGGTTGCGCCGTCAATCAGAGCAACGTTGCCTTTGATCGTGCATTGCACGATATAGCCTTTGCCCTCGGCAGTATAAACCGGAACCGGAGAGGATGGAGACCAGCCTGCTACACCCATATCATATTCCCAGCGTAGCTTACCTGTTTCCTTATCAAGCGCCACCACCCTACTCGTCGACGAGTCGCCTTTTTTCTCTTTTGTAATGTTATAAATGATAAGGCCGGCCATACTGGTACCGTCGTTACCAAGCACCGGAGATGCCAGGATACCGCCATCCGGATAACCGGGTACTGTGGTAAAAGGGACTTCCCAGATAATTTCGCCCGTAATCCCGTTGAGTTTTCGGGCATAAACTGTATATGATTTGTCACCTTTTCTGACGCCCTCGTCAAACTCACAGCCTGTATATAGATAAAACGTATTGTTGGCAATATCTTCTTCGAGCACCATACTGACGTCGCTGTCATCCGTAACATCGTTTGTATACACAGGCGTCATTGTGTTGAGGTTTAAGCACTGCAGCATACCCACATTGTCGGTGAATATCAGATAATCACGCCATGCAACCGCCGAATTTTCGACACCCCACCGGCCGCTAGAATCCGCCGCCTCGTTTCTCGTAGAAGTATACCGGTATTTCACCTTGACCGGATCATAATCCATTGTAACAGTACCCGCCTCGGCGTCGTAAACCGTATTCAGCTTGCATGTATAGATTACGCCGTTTTCTCCGGGCTCTATCAGCGTATCGGTTTTAGTATCGATCAGCGCGCTTGAATCGTATGCCTGCCAGTTTCGGTAAGCAAACGGATCGCAGGATGCCGACCCAAACTTCATCAGCTCGGTACCGTCAATTAGGCTAAATGCCCGAAAGAACATATCGTTGCACGCTGTAGGGCTTCCTTCAGGGTTAAGCCCTTGTCCAACATAAATGATCGGGTATCCTCGCGGATCGAGGCTGGCCGTACCTTTTGTGGGTGCGCCTATCTTAATCGGGTCTCTTGTCTTATCACCCGTTTCAAGATCCATAAAATAAATATTTCCATCAAGCGAGCAAACAATCACCTCGATGAAATCCTCTTTTGTGCGGAATTCATCATAGATCATCGTCATGTTTTCACGCGTCTTTGCTGGCCATTTAACGATCAGCGGCTGTCCGGTCCATGCAAGACCCCCCCAGTCTCCGATTCGGCCCGTCTCTTTTGTACGCATTATCTCAAGCTTACCTTCCGTAATCTCGGCGGTGCCGTAGCTTGGCGCATTGCGATAATTGTTGCCACGGAATGTAATAATGCCTTCAAGTTCTGTATATTCGTCTCCGGAACCAAAAGAGATTGTATCTTCTCTTTGGTAAGAATCAACTTCGGTGCCATCTTTCATAATTGTCGTTTTAAAATCAAACCTATCTGGATCGGTATCCCGGGTTGCTTGAGGGACAAGATCAGCCGAAAGAGTTACTTTCGAAGTGGGCGTTGGTTCCGCGCTTTCTGTTACCTCTTCTGTGGGCAGCCCCGCCTCTTCTGTGCTCGGGGGCGTCATCTTAACTGAAGCATTCGGTTTGTCCGCACTACCTGGCTCTTCGGAAACGGCTTTGACGATAAAATATATACCGGCCACAAGTGCCACGATCAGTATGGCGATAATCACAAAAAATCTCGCCCGCGCTTTACGTCTGTTGCTACGCCTTCTTGCGTAGTATCTCTTTTTCATACTTGTTCCTTCCCAAATTTATTTACCACCACTTTTTATTATACTATAAAATAGTCAAATGTTATAGATTTTAAGTTGCTTCATCCATTTGGACGGCTTCCTAATTGTTATAAATGGTGTCTTTTGTTGTATACGGATCAAACTCTGACAGGTATGTCTCAATATCGTCATATTCGTAATAATGCTTTGGATAATATCGATTAAGCCATTTGGTATCGGGCAAAAATAAATCGTAAACGCCAATATCTTCATAACATATATTTGTACCTTTGGTATCCATCTCGGCGATGATCGCCGAGATAGTATCTTTCTTTTCAGTCGTTTCTGCTGAAAACACGCGCGTCATGCAAAAAACAACGGGTGGAATACATTCTGACTGCCCCTCTAAATACTGCAATGCGTATTCCAATGCCGTCATGCCCGTCTGGCACGTGCACTCTACCGTCTGCGCAAAGTCCCCATACCAAACACTGGTGAGCCCCGATTTGGTTGCGCCCACAGACCATATGCACCCTAATAGCTCTGCCCGGTCTAAATCGAGTACTGCTTGCAAAACCTGCAAACCAGTATCATCGGATACGGCAGCAATACCGTCAAGTTCTTTTTCTCGGTACGCTTTTAATAAGTTGACCGCCGCTTTATAGCTTGTGTCTGCATCGTAATCGCCCGCGACGCTACATACCACTTTGATATTTTCAAAAGATGCAAACACGCGGCGCATACCCATTGAGCGCAGCATGGAAGCCTCATCACTGACTACTCCTGTGATCTCACCAATATGTCCTTTGGGCTGCCCATGTTTTTCTATCATGGCTTTAACAATTGAAATCCCGGTTAATACCCCTATCATATAATCATCCTGCTCGATCGTACATACATATCCGTCCTGACCGGGCGTTTTGCCAATACTATTATTGATCGTGATATAAGGAATATCCTGCTGTTCACACAAGTCGCCTACCTTTGCCGATGACTCGCTCTCATCCGGGGAAAGTATCAAAAAATCGATCCCTTCCGATACCATTTTCTCCGCCGCGTCAATCTGCTCTTGGGCGCCGGTAACTGTGAGCACTGTCTTAATCTCAACACCGAACTTTTTATTGTATTCATCGCGGATGGCACAAAGCTCTGCCCACCATCCCTGGTCTTCATATTTCTGGCTCGCAATGATTCCGATGACATGCCCGCTGCCTGGAACGATACCGATTTCAGCAAGCCCGGGCATAAAAAACGGTGAAATATCCTGCCGCGTAACAGGCTCTGCAGTCGTTTGCTGAGGAGTGGGTGTTACTAATGTATCCACACCGCTTATGTAAACCACTTCAGTTTCGTTGCTATTTGGGGTACAGGAAGCAATAAAAATAACCGCGATGACGATGACTAGCAGCAGCGATATACTCTTCCTCATATACACCTCCAAAAAAAGAAAAGACGAATAAAATCTTTTAATAAGATACCACATCTAATTAAAAAATACCACATTCTTGATGGCCAACCGTATATCCAACTAGTTCGGACAACTCATTATTAATAATTTTTTGCCTAGCGTATCTTTTTTACACTGAAAGCCGCTTTTTCTCCGTTGATATCCCACTGCTTTTCATAACCTAACAGCGTATCTGCGATCTCGTCCGCAAGTACTTCTTTGCAGATTTCATCCGCGTTTCTTTTAATCACGCCGCGTAGGTTATCATTCCCGCTGAGAGCCAGCCGGATATGGTCCGTTACTTCAAACCCGGCTTCCTTGCGCATGGTCTGTATCTTGGATATCATTTCGCGCACAAAACCCTCTTCAATCAGAGCAGCGCTCAGCGTCGTCTCCAGTATCACGCTGATGCCGCCGTAGCTCTCTGTGACGTACCCTTCTTTATTAGTCGGCTCAATCAGCATATCGTCTTCTCTGAGAGCTACTGTCTGTCCGTCTGTCTCAAACGTATAGACGCCATTCGATCTAACTGTGTTTACAATATTAATGGCATCCCCCTGCGCTAGGTGGTTGCGTATTGCTGCAATAAGCTTGCCATACTTTGGCCCCAGTGTTTTTAGCTGCGGTTTAATATCATACGAAATAAATGCCGAAGCGTCTGCGCCGAATGTAACTTTTTTGATGTTTAGCTCACCGGCAATCAGCGCCGTATACGTTTCATCGAGCGCGTCAATGCCTGCGACGTACATATTTGAAATGGGCTGCCTGTTTTTGATGCCCGCGGTGTTTCTTGCGCTACGGCCGAGTACAACCACCTTTAATACCTTGTCCATGTTCTCCTCGAGCGCATTGTCGATTAATGTCTCGTCAGCTTGTGGGTACGAGCAAAGATGCACGCTTTCTGGGGCTGTATTATCCACGCTGCGCACAATGTTCTGATACATTGTCTCAGTCATAAATGGCGTAAACGGTGCGGCAAGCGCGCATAGCGTTTTTAAGACCGTATAAAGCGTCATAAAAGCGTTTACTTTATCCTGACCCATGCCAGAAGCCCAAAACCGATCCCTGCACCGCCGTACATACCAGTTGGATAGTTCATCAACAAATTTGTCCATCTCTCTTGCCGGCTCGGTCAGCTTATAATCGTCAAGATGCCGGCAAACATTTTTGACCAGTGAACTGAGACGTGAGAGTATCCATTTGTCCATCACGTTGCAAGAACCAAGCCGATGCTCGTTTGGGTTAAAATCGTCTATATCCGCATACATAACATAAAAGGCGTATGTGTTCCAAAGCGTTCCCATAAATTTGCGCTGTGCCTCCGAGACCGCTTCCTCATAGAAACGGTTGGGCAGCCACGGTGCGCTGTTAGAATAGAAATACCACCTGACCGCATCCGCCCCCTGGCTGTCGAGCACAGTCCAGGGATCAATGACGTTGCCTTTGTGCTTGCTCATCTTCTGTCCGTCTTTATCTTGAACATGCCCGAGAACAATGCAGTTCTCAAACGGGTTCGTACCAAAAACAAGCGTGCCGATCGCAAGCAATGTATAGAACCATCCCCGTGTCTGGTCGACCGCCTCGCTGATAAAATCAGCCGGAAACCTCTTTTTGAATTCTTCTGCATTTTCAAAAGGATAGTGCCACTGCGCAAATGGCATCGAACCAGAATCGTACCAGCAGTCGATAACCTCGCTCACGCGCTTCATTTCTCCGCCGCATTTACCACATTTAACGGTGACACGATCGATAAACGGCTTGTGCAGCTCAATATCAGCCGTGACATTATTCCCTTTTTCGCACAGTTCCTTCACAGAACCGATTACAGTAAAATGTCCGCAGCCGCATTCCCAAACGGGCAGCGGCGTGCCCCAGTAACGTTCTCTTGAGAGTCCCCAGTCGATGACGTTTTCTAGAAAATTGCCCATCCGGCCTTCCTTGATGTTGTCAGGCAGCCAATTCACAGCGCGGTTGTTTTTCTGCAGCAGCTCTTTGACCGCAGTCATCTTAATGAACCATGTACTCCTTGCGTAATAGAGCAGAGGCGTATCACAGCGCCAGCAGTACGGATAGCTATGCTCATATTCCCGAGCCGCAAAAAGCAGCTTTCTATTATCTAGATCGTTGATAATATCCGCATCCGCTTTCTTGACAAAAACATCCTCCCATGGGGTTCCTTTCTTAAACTGCCCCTTCTCGTTGACCATCTGAACAAACGGTAGGTCATAGTTTTTGCCCACTCGCGCATCGTCCTCACCAAAAGCGGGCGCGATATGAACGATCCCCGAGCCATCCGATAGCGTTACAAACTCATCGGCTGTTATATACCATGCCTTTTTATCTGCTTCTCCAAAATCATATAGCGGTTCATATTCCTTAAATTCGAGATCCTTTCCTGTATATTCTTCGATAATCTTACCATCATCAAGCACAGTTTCTATAAGCGATTTTGCGATGATGATGTTTTCACCGTTATGGCGGACTTTCGCATAAACCTCCTGCGGATTGACGCAAAGCGCTACGTTGGACGGCAATGTCCAGGGAGTTGTAGTCCAAGCCATAAAATATGTATCGGGATCATCCTTGGCTTTAAATTTGACGAATATGGAAGTTTCTTTAACGTCTTTATATCCTTGCGCAACCTCATGCGAAGAAAGCGCTGTTCCACACCGTGGACAAAAAGGTACGATCTTGTGTCCTTTGTATAAAAGCCCCTTTTCATGTATGACCTTAAGCGACCACCAAACGGACTCGATATATTTGTTTTCGTAAGTGATATAAGGGTCCTGCATATCTGCCCAAAAGCCAACCCTGTCGGACATTCTTTCCCATTCGCCTTTATAGGTCCAAACGCTCTTTTTGCATTCGGCGATAAATGGCTCGACGCCATACTGTTCGATCTGATCTTTGCCGTCAAGACCTAAAAGCTTTTCCACTTCCAGCTCGACAGGTAGACCATGCGTATCCCATCCTGCCTTTCTCAGCACATCGAACCCCTGCATCGTCTTATATCTCGGTATTAAATCTTTGATGCAGCGCGTTAGTATATGTCCTATATGCGGTTTTCCGTTAGCGGTTGGCGGGCCGTCATAAAACGTGTAAGGTGCCTTTCCTTTATTCTTCTCTGTAGTCTTTTCAAATATCCTGTTTTGTTTCCAGAAATCCAAAACGGCGAGTTCCCTGTCCTTAAAATTCAAATCCTTGTTTACTTGTTTATAAAGCATGTCCTTCTCCTTATATCACCTGAAAAAATAAAAAACGCCCTGCCACACTTGGGGCAAAAGACGGTTATCTTCCACGGTACCACCCAAAAATTAACGGCTAAGCCGTATCTTTATGCGCTTTAACGGACGCGAATCGCTTTTGCTTACTGCTGACTTCGGCAAAAGGGCATAACAGGGGATAACGTTTTACAGTGTTTGTCAGGGCTTTCACCGTTTCCCTACTCGCTTTACAAACCAAATATATCCGCCGTATCCTGCATTATAGCCTGTTAAAATATACTTGTTTTTATTACGCATTATTATAAAGGTAAGAGGAATGTTTGT
>JBMNOU010000084.1:0-6654 GCA_050943215.1 Christensenellales bacterium
CAAGTATCAAGACTATAATAAGTGTCTTTTCACGTTTTGTTATATTCATATGCTTCCCTCCTTTACTTCTGTTCGATTAACTTGTGTGCTAGTGTCCGTTTTCTCTTTATCCTGAATCAAAGATGCAGTGCTAAGCGAAGAGGGGAGAGCTGCATACAGTGAAAACGATGTTTCATTTCCGTCCATTGATGTCGTACTATTTGATATAAAAATATTATCGAATATATTAGTTTCCTTAAGTTTTATACAAAAGATCGCAAGTACCGCATCATCTTTGGCTATACCCGAAATGTTCATAGTTCTGTCAGATAATGAAAGCATTAAAATATTAGCATTCGATGGAAGTGACTGTTGAACCGCATTAAGATAAGTAGCAATATCTGTTTTAGAGCCGTTAAGCAACTTGAGTTCCTCTAGCTGTTTTTTAAGAGTGCTATTATATTGTGTTTTTTGCGTTAGTTCCTGTTCGGTCATAGAGGCTGTGACAAGATTGCCATCGAGGTTTTTCACCTCGAGCCTGGCCACAGTTAAAGCTTGGGATGGCAGTGCTATTCCTGCGTATAAACAACCTAAGATAATGATCATACCGATTATGATTCCGGCTAATTTTTTCCGCGGATATTTGTTTTTCTTTCGTTTATATAATAGATTGATATCGTTCTTCATTTCTGATCCTCCCTGAACGTCGCAGAGTATGCATTCAGTAAAAAAGAGAAGCCTTTAGCGTCAACCTTATTGTTTGCATTTGTTGCCAGTACAAGATCGGCTGCAAAACGTACGGGGATACCGATATGCTTCTCAATGTATTCCTTAAGGCCGGGCAACAAAGATCCGCCGCCTGCAATGTATATGGTATTAATGACGCTTTTGGTACGGTTTTTATAGTAATCAAACACGCGCGAGATTTCATATAATAACGAATCGACCTCATATGTAACTGCAGATTTTATTTCTTCGTTAGGATGCGCGCTGTTTAAAAAATCTGTTTCCCTTTTTATCATCTCCGATACCAGAATATCTTTGCCTGAATATTGTGAGATCACTTCGGTAATGCTTTGACTGGAACGTTTTATTATATTGCTGACATAATAGTATCCGTTATAATATAGATTTACTCTTGTATACTTAGTGCCAAGATCCAATATGCAGATTCCTCCGCTGATAGGGAAGGAGTCATCCTTACTATGGTTATATCGGAGCAATTTTTCCTTTGAGTTTTCACAAGTGTCGATTATTTTAACACGGAAACCTGCAGCGCGCAAAGCTTTTTTGTATTTGTCAATTGTACGTCTGTGGGCGGTTGTCACTATTAATTTGTACATATCGATACCGTCTTCGTTAATGATGCCGGCTATTTTGTAATCAACGTAATACTTTTCGGGGTCAACAGGGAGATAGCCTGATATTTCGTGCAAAATGTTCTGATATAATTGTTTTTCTTCAAGCATAGGCAGTGTAAACTGGCGTATGATAATATCACTACCGCTCAGCACAAGATAGCATTTTCCTTTTCGCATTTTGGCTTTTTTCCTTGCGGTTTTCAGTGAGTGGACCAATGCATCCTCAGAGAAGATATTAAGATCATCAACACAACCTTCGGGCATTTTATGAACTACAAACTTATTAATCTTACCATCAGGAGCAATCTGAATAATTTTTAAATTCGAGTGGCCAATGTCCACTGATATTGTGGATACTTGATTGATGGGCATATAAATCTCCTTAATTTATTCGGCCGACCGCCGTAACAGCCTGATCTAAAATAACATCCTCGTCAAGTTTTGCTCCGCTAGGGAGCGTAAAGAAAAAACTGTTTTTTGGATCATAAACAATGTTGTTGATGGTTTCTTCTGAGTAATAATAATCAACGAAGAGGTCTTTGGTGGCGTCTACTTTAAAATAAATATCGTTTTTTGCGACAACTGTACCGTTTACCGTGGCGTCTCCCATGAATTCAACGCTGCTTCCTGAGAAAAAAACCGCTGTCATGTTGCCGCTGCCGAGTGTCAGCTTCGCGGATGAATAGATAATACCATCTGTTACATCGGTGTTTTCAATAATGATTTCAGCAGGAGAAAACATGTTGCCGCTGGTTATGCCGTTGTGCACTGTTATTCCGTTTCCCGAATAGATCGAAGCGCTCAGTGTGCCGTTATTGTAATCAACAAATCCGTCACAGAATATATTCCCGCCGGCATCCGTATTGGTTAAATAAACATTGCCTCTGCAGTAAATATTGCCGCTGATGCTGCTGTAATTGCTAATGGTTATATTTCCGTCGCAGTATATATCGCAATTTACTGTGCAATTGGAAATATTGGCATTACCTCTTATGTAAATAGTCCCTTCTGGTACCGTGCATGAGCTAATTTTAATATCGACGCCTTCGGCTGTTACGATGCTTACGGGAGGCTCCGGAAGGTTACTCCAGTTAATTGTTTCTTTTTGAGAATAATAAATTCCGTCTACCAAAACAGGGTCTGAGTAAGATGGGTATGTTAACATATCGTTTATTGTTGATCCAACAGAAGGATCAATGATTAGCTCCCCGCCTGTAATAGAGTATGGCAGCCCGTCTTTTTCTGTATACGATAAGTTGCCCACAATAATATTTCCGCCTACTACCGTGACACTATTTTTTGATTCCAGGTTTAATGTGCCGCCGGATTTAACGGCTGCGTTATCAGTAATCCAAACGTATTGCTGAACAGTTCTAACATCCACCTTTTTTATGTTCAGTACCCCGTTGACAGCGTACTTAGTTCCATCCGATGCGGTGGCGGTGCATGAAACAAGAAACTCGCAAATATTTTGTGTTGTATCAAAGCCCCCTGTGGCAAAGGTTGTTACTGTTGTGACACCGTCAATTGCAGGTTCGGCAAAGTGCAGCTGTGCGCTGCTGCTGATATTCGCAAAAAAGTTATTATACAGCGACCAGTATTCAGCGCTTTGCGCATGCATCATCGCGCTATAATAATTGGCCGTTTCGTATTTAAGCTGCTCTATCGCACTGTTTACGCCAGCGTTGGCCGCATAATACGCAGTGTTCGTTGCCGCATCCGCTCTGTTAGCCTTTAATGTACCTATAGATAACGTGGCAACGCCCAGACCGAGAATAATAAGTACAGTCATTGTAACGAGTGCCATGATAATAGCTGACCCGCGGTGGTTAAAAAATAAAATTGTTTTTTTCGCCGTTGTTGGCATCCTCATCATTATCACCTTCTATCTTTTAAGCGATACAGACGTTTTCAGTCGTGTTCCAGAGGTATCAATAATCTCAATCTCCAATATGCCCTCGTTGATAAAGATATTAAGCGCGGCTATTCCTTTGGCCAAAATAGCTCCGTTGCGTGAAACGCTGCTATCTGCAAACGTGTAAGTATAAGTATCAACTGTGAGCACACCGTTTTTATATGTTATTAATTCAGGGCTTGAGAGCCTTGCTTTATTCGTAATGTCAGATAAAACCTGCCTTAAATTCATTTGTTTGTCTGCCGACGTTGTTTCTGCTGTATACAGGGATAAACCCTGGCCAAAAAATGAATACATCATCAGCGATATTGCCGCTATCAGTGTAAGCGTGAGTATGACCTCTATTAACGTAAATCCCGCTTTTTTTCTAATCATAGATTTTATACCAGTTCTTGATATTGATATAACTCTCAGATACCGATATAGGCTGGCTGCTGGCTATGGAATCGAAAACATACGCGGTTACATGAACCAGCGAAGTATCTCCAGTGATAATATCCGCATATGTTTCACTACTGCCCAAAATGCTGATATCGTCCGCATGGTTTTCAAGACAATAATGCAATGCCTTGCAGTTTCTACCAAGGGTCACGGTCATAGTGATGCCGGAAGGTTTCTGCATTGCGTTAATCATCAAAGCACAGTTTATAACCTCGACTGGTCCTGTAATGAACGTCCCTCCGCCAGAAAACGTATAAACACCCTCGGATACACTAAGAGCAATCTCGGAAGGTACAGTGTCAAACAGATGCCATTTTCCGTCCGGAAAAACCGCAAGCATTGTCCCGTCTTCGTACAATACCGCATGCGCATTACTGCAGGGACCCGAGAAGAGAACGTTTGCTGTACCATAAGGCTTTATCTTTGCAGATAAAAAATAATGGTCAATTTCAGAAAGTTCCGGAAGCTGGCTTAAAGCCAGCGGGTAAATAGTCTTATCCAGATTTTCAATGTAATCCTGTGCAATATAATTGGCGTTTAGAACATTTTTGGCGGCCTGGTCTGTTTTGATCGACTGAAGAAAAACAGACAGAAGGGGCAGTGCGATTGCCGCAATGATGCTGACCGCAAGCAATATTTCAATCAATGTGAATGCACTTTTTCCCCGTAGCTGTCTTAGTATCATCATAAAAGTCCCACATACCAGTTTATCAGCTCGGTTCCGAAAAAAACGCTGACAATAACCCCAGCGGATAAAAAGGGACCAAAAGGTATTTCATCCCCGCGGTTTTTCTTTCCGGTCGAAAGCAGCAATATACCCACAAGTGCTCCTGAAATGATGCCGATAATATATGCCACTATAGTCAGCTTCCAACCGATAATTAGGCCTGCAAAAGCCATCAGTTTGATATCCCCACCGCCTAAAGCTTCTTTTTTCAGGATATATGTACAAAACATTGCGATTAGCAGCAGCGGGAGGGCACCGGCGAAAAAGCCGATGATATATTCAGTCCAGTTTTCAAAGATCCCTGTGGTAATGGCAGCGGCTAGCTTGATTGCGCTAACAACAAACCCAGCGATGATCAGTCCGTTGGGTATTATCATGCTTGACAGGTCAATAAAAGATATCACGATCAGCAGCGATGTGAGCGCAGCATATATCAGAAGATCATAGCCTAAAGCGAATTTAATATAAAGAAGCACAAACAGCACACCAGTCAGCAGCTCTACAAACGGATAAATAAGCGAAATTTTATGCTGGCAATGCCTGCATTTTCCGCGTAGAAAGATATAACTGAAAACAGGAACGAGATCTGCTGTGGTCAATCTTGTCCCGCAGCGGGGGCAAGAAGAAGGATGTATAACAATCGATTTTTTGTCCGGTATTCTTATTATGCAGACGTTGAGAAAACTGCCTATTATAATTCCAAAAATAAATATGAGTATACCAATTATTATTTCCATACGTGATCCTTTATACTTTATAATAATATAACACATTTTCGACATATTAAAACATTGTTATATAAAATAAAAGAGCGAAAGGAAAGTTACTTTCGCCCAAAATGAAATATATTGGTTTTTGAATTACCTTTAAGCGGATGGCGCTGGCGTTACTGAATTTGCGGCTACCGCAACGCCATTTGTTATTGTTATCAAATCCCATGCATCTGCAGCTTCATCATCAGTCAGCCCTGACGGCCACATGTTGATGCTTTGAATGGCAGTTTTTGCAGATGCTAAATCGGTGCCAAGCGGTTCATGCGGATTCAAACTATTATAAGCGTTATATGCAGTTGCAATACTTCTGGCGTTTGCAATCAAAACCGCGTTGTCCGCCTGGTCTGTAATACCTATAAAAGTAGGTATGGCTATTGCTGCAAGGATAGCGAGTATTGCTATTACAACAATCAACTCGATCAGTGTAAAACCTTTCCTGTTCTTTCTTATCAATCTATACATTTATAGATTCTCCTTTCGTTTACGCATAAATTTATATAATATATAACACCATTTTTTACTTTGAAACAATTTTTTGTTTAAAAAATTTATATGCTGGAATACATACTGAATATTGGGAGGAGCACGGCCAGCATAATAAACAGAATGATACCCGCGACAAATATCAGGAGTATCGGCTGCAGCAATGTTGTCAGTTTTGAAATAGCCTCGTCCGCCTCCTCTTCAAAATAAGCAGCCGATTTCTCTAGCATTTCGTCGAGTTTTCCTGACTCTTCTCCGATTTTTGTCATATACATTAACATATTGGGAAAGATCCCTGCCGCTTTGATAGATGCGTGAAATGACCGGCCCTGTTTTATCTGATCCTCGATATCGAGCAGTTTATTTTCCGCAAGTTTGTTTGATACAACCTTTGACGCAATTCTAATAGACTGGGTTAGCGTAATTCCGGCACTGGTAAGCGTAGATAGCGTTCTGCTAAGACGTGCAGATAATATCCGTATGCCTGATTTGCCAAACAGCGGTGCTTTTAATTTTAATGTATCCAGTTTGAGCCTTCCATCCGTGGTTGATTTGTAAAATTTAAACAATGTATATATAATAATAATCACACCGATAATATACATCCATCCGTTTGAAAATGCATCGCTGATAGAGAGCAATAGCTTGGTGATACCTGGAACTTCAGTATCAGGGTTATCAAAAAAGCCCATGAATCTAGGAACAACAAACACAAGCATGAAAATAACTACAATTAAAGCAATGATACAGATTATGATCGGATACATCATTGCAGACTTAATTTTTTTTGCCATATTGTTTTCTTTTTCAAAATGCAGCGCCAGCCTATCAAGTGACAAATCAAGCGTGCCGCTTATTTCGCCCGCTTCGATCATTTTTATCATTATGCTAGGTAGCGTTTTTTCATGTACAGAAAATGCTTCGGACAATCCTTTGCCGCGCTGAAGGTCATCATTAACGCTTTGTATGATCTTT
>JBMNOU010000120.1:0-3713 GCA_050943215.1 Christensenellales bacterium
GTTTAAAAGAACGCTTGATTGAATTACGTTATCTAAAGTCCTCAACGACTGGATATTTTGGTACGGATACGGAAACGGCAGTTAAAAATTTTCAGAAAAGAAATGGTTTAACAGTCGATGGAAATGTTGGGGCGCAAACTAGGGAAGTATTATATTCTGAAGATGCTAAAGCGGCTCCAAAACCGTCCGTTAGTTCCTCTGGCGGCTCTTCTTCCGACCCTTCAGGCAAAGGTTCTGGTGGAGGCGGCTCTATTGCGAAAGGTAACCCTGACAAAGCTTCTGCGGATGCACTTATCGAATTCGCGCTGTCATTGAAAGGGTCACGGTATGTACTTGGTGCAAAAGGACCGAACAGCTTTGATTGCTCCGGTTTCGTATATTATTGTCTGAATCGTGTGGGTTATAGTATAAGATATATGACCTCCGGCGGCTGGGCAAAATGTAGCTTACCCAAAGTAACAAGCATGCAGGATATGAAACGCGGCGATATCATTTGCTTTAGAGGACACGTGGGTATTTATATGGGGAATGGCAAAATGGTCGATGCATCATCTAGTAGCGGTCAGATTGTTACCAGAAACAATATATTCAGCTCTTCTTATTGGACTAGAAACTTTATCTGCGCGAGAAGGGTATTCTAAAGACGTTAACAATTCATATAAGATTTATGGGCATACCACAGTATGCCCTTTTTTATCGTAGAAAAAACTACACGCTATGCGTGTGGAACAAAGGATAGCTTTAGCGATTGAAAAAAAAACCTCCAAAAGTAGAATAGAAAAGGTTTCGCCAGCCGTTTCTAAAACTACAAAGGAGGTACCCAGAAATGGATGAGAGTAGTCTATCACATACCCGTTGGGACTGCAAATACTATATAGTGTTATCCCCGAAATATAAAAACCACCCCTTGAAGGGGTGGTTGATTATTCTGAACGGTTTTGGAAATGTAATCAATTCGAGAATATTTTTAACCATTATAATCTCGCAATATTGAAAAATTTGTTGCAGTTTCGGTAGTTATTTCGAAGATAAAAATTCGTCCGTGATTCGTATATAGTTATCTCCATCAGTCCAAAGACGTTCGAGACCATAAAATTCTCTTTCACGTTTATGAAATACATGTATTAGGATATCTCCGTAATCAAGTACAATCCATCTTCCTTCACGATATCCCTCAATGCGAAGGCGCTGCTTTCCTGCATCAAACATATACTTTTGAATGCCATCACACAGCGACCTTACATGAACGTCTGAGCGCCCGCTTGCCAAAATAAAATAATCCGCGACAATTGTTAGGTGAGACACTTTAACCACAATGACGTCTTCAGCCTTTTTCATAGATAATTGTTTTGCAACATCTAAAATACTTTCGTTATAATTCAAGTTCCTTCATATACCTCCATTTCTTTTAAGTTCATTATATGCCTCTATGCTATTAGGATGCAAGGAAAACCCTTTATTCCTAACAAATTCCATAACATGTTCTAATGAAAAGATCATTGCCGCATCAATATCCCTGTAAGCTAGTTTTTTTATTGTTTTGACATCTAAAAATTTTCTTCCGGGTTCTATTATATCCGCAATATAAATGATCTTTTCTAGTATTGTCATTTCTTTATGCCCAGTCGTATGCCATCGAATCGCATTTAGAATTTCATCATCATCGATACCAAGTAGCTTATTTATCATTATCGCGCCGATTTTTCCATGCATCAACTCAGGATTACATATTTCAAATTCGTCAACAGCAACACCGTACTCATCAGCAATTGATATTAGTGATTCGCTTGTCTCCCCTTTTGCGACATCATGCAATAGGCCCGCAATATAGGCTTTTTGGGGGTCGACGCCATATTTTTTTGCAAGTGCCATGGCTTCTTTTGCCGTATTGACAGAGTGCTGTAAGCGCTTCTTACCGATATGTTTTTTAAGAAATAGAATCAGTTCTTTTTGGTTTATGTTCATTTAATCCTCTTTAAAATATACACGGTTTTGCATTAGATATCGTGCGACATTATCGGGAACGAATCCGGCTGTTAATTTATTCCGAATCGCCAAAGCTCTTACGAATGAGGAGGATATATTGGGACCCTTGTCATTGGCAATAAAAAATTTATATCCAAATTTATTATTTATTTCATCAACATATTTTTTTACTCTATCATCGTCTTGGCCCGGCCGAAGGATACAAATAAAGTTGGTCAAAAAAACAACCCTCTCAAAGTTCTTCCATGTGTTTAGTTCAAAAAGTGTATCGGCACCGATTATATAGTAGTATTCGGTATTCTTGTTTTCACGCGTTAATATTTCAAGCGTATCGACAGTATATGTATATCCTTTGCGTGAGAGCTCCAATGTATTGACTGAAAAGCGTTTTTCATCTGCAATTGCAATATTAATCATATCAAGTCTTAAATCGCAAGGCGCAATGTGTTCGCCCTTTTTATGGGGAGGAATCCCAACAGGTAAAAATATGACTTCTCCTAGCAAAAATTCGTACAATGCAATGTAGGCCATCGCAAGATGTCCGTTATGTATCGGGTTAAACGTACCGCCCAATAGTCCAACCCTATTTTGCTTTAATTGCATACAATCTAATTCAAAATGAGAAAACTCTGTATATTCTCGCATATGGTCACCTTTCATATTTTAGTATTATACATCAGCTGCAAATTTATAACAAGTTGTGCAAGTATACAAAAATATAATATGGTTAAAATAACTATAGGGGTGATAAATATGGACATAAAAATGCAACGGTATTACAAAAAGAAGATCTATGGTGGACGGTCGCTTATTGCAAGGACTGTTGATTTTTTACTGCTTAGAGCATTTATTTTCTTTATTATTTTCATCTTTATTCTTTATTTAAGCCTATCGACGACAGTTGCATTGCTAATGTCAATTTTCATAACGATAGCGATTAGTCTTATGCTGCAAGTTGTTAAAAGAAAAAAAACAGATGGCTTCATAAAAAAAGACTTGGAAAGGCTAAAGCAAAAATGTCTACTTGAAATGCTAACACTTATGGATAAAAATGAATATGCTGAATATATCAATAAAATTTTTGATTACAGAATAAAGGACGCGGTGTTTATCGGGAATGATTTTAAGGCGACATATAAGGATTATGGTATGTATGTATTTCATAACCATCCGAACAGCCTGTGCGGTGTTGAGGATACTCTCAATATTTATAGGCTATTCAAGGATAAAAAAAAGATTATTATCATATCTTTATCCGAATTTAGCGAAGATGCCAAAAGGTTATCTGCCATGTTGCCTGCAGAATTTGACTTGATATCTGGTCAGAGAATACTTAATATTGCAAATGAGATGGGTATGATGCCAGATGAAAAGAATGCTGAAGAAAACGTAAAGAAAGAGATGAATGATACGATTGTTACGCTTAAAAAAATAAGAAAAGCGGCTTTTAGCAAGGCAAAGATTAAGAGCTATATTATATGCGGTATTGTCATTATGTTCTGGCCATTTATAACCGGTTTTAGAATATACTACCCGATTATTGCAATCGTATGTTTTGTCCTTGCGTTCATAACATACAAAAAATCAAATTATATCGAAGAAAGTTCGGACATTGGTATATCCTGACTTGACAAAATTCTGACTTGATAATAAAATTATTTATGGTTTCTAAATATGAGGGATTATTATTTATTTCCATTTTATATTGATTTTTCATTTTAGCAATC
>JBMNOU010000019.1:0-28357 GCA_050943215.1 Christensenellales bacterium
TTTTATTAAAAATATTTGGTCACGTAACAGTTGCAGATATACAAAAAGGGTCTTAATGGTATATTTGTAAAGTAAAACTTAATAAAGGAGGTGTTACATTTTAGTGGATACTATTTTGCTGATAGTACTACCTCTGGTTACTTTGATCATCGGCGTATCTTTAGGTTATATATACAGAAGAAGCGTCGCTGAAGCCAAGGTAGGTAGAGCAGAAGATTCCGTAAAAAAACTTTTGGCAGAGGCGCAAAAGAAAGCTGAAGCCGTTAAGAAGGAAACTGTTCTTGAAGCCAAAGAGGAAATCCACGTATTGAGAAGCGAATTTGAAAAAGAGTCGAAAGAACGGCGTAGTGAAATTCAAAGGATCGAGAGAAGACTAGCTCAGCGGGAAGAGATGCTGGATAAAAAATTAGCAGGTGCGGAGGCTAAAGAAGAGCAAACAAATAAAAAATTAAAAGAAATCAATAAAACCAAAGAAGACATTGACCAGACGATTAAGCAACAGATAGAGCAGCTAGAAAAAATATCCGGGATGACAATTGAAGAAGCAAAAGTACTTTTGCTTGAAAAGGTTGAGCAGGAAACCAGGCGCGATATGGCTATATATGTCCGGGAAATAGAGTATAAGGCAAAAGATGAAGCGGACAGGAAATCCCGTGAAATAATAGCAAACGCAATCCAGAAATATGCTGCAGACCATGTTGCAGAGAATACAGTATCCGTTGTTTCATTGCCCAGCGATGAAATGAAAGGCAGAATTATCGGTAGGGAAGGGCGCAATATACGCGCACTTGAAACAGCGACGGGTATCGATCTTATTATTGATGATACACCTGAAGCTGTCATACTATCCGGATTTGATCCTATACGGAGAGAGATAGCAAGGATTGCTCTTGAAAAGCTCATAATAGACGGAAGAATTCACCCAGCTCGTATTGAAGAGATGGTCAAAAAAGCCCGTAAAGAGGTAGAGAAAGAAATACGGGACGCAGGGGAGCAAGCTGCTTTTGAAGTAGGTATACATAACCTACATGCCGAGTTAATTAAATTGCTTGGCAGATTGAAATACCGTACAAGTTATGGCCAAAATGTGTTAAAGCATTCGCTGGAAGTCGCACATCTTTCAGCCGTTATGGCTGCAGAGCTTGGCTCAAATTTAAAACTTGCGAAACGAGGCGGTTTACTGCATGATATCGGCAAGGCTGTTGACCACGAGGTGGAAGGTCCACATATTCAGATCGGTGCAGATCTTGCCAAAAAATATCGTGAAAACCAAGATGTCGTTCATTGTATACAAGCACATCATGGCGACGTAGAAGCGCAGACAGTTGAAGCGGTCCTTGTACAATCAGCAGATGCAATATCTGCAGCAAGGCCGGGCGCAAGAAGAGAAACTCTCGAGAATTATATCAAACGCTTAGAAGCACTAGAGGAAATCGCTAACTCATTTTCGGGTGTAGAGAAATGCTATGCTATTCAAGCAGGCAGAGAAGTACGCATTTTGGTTAAACCCGAAGACGTGGATGATGCAGGAATGCATCTGATGGCTAAGGATATCGTAAAGAAAATTGAAAAAGATTTGGACTATCCCGGACAAATCAAAGTGAATGTAATAAGGGAGACCAGATCGGTTGATTTTGCTAAATGATATAAAGGAGAGCCGGGAAACGGCTCTCCTGTTAGTTACCGGGACCTAGATAACCGAGGGGCTAGGGATGGTAGAGTTTTTTATCAGATGTCGTAGATTGGCCTAAGTTAAAAAGGTCTTTAATCAAGAAAAGTTATTATGAAGAAATCTTGTGAGGTATCGAGAATAGTTCGTATAGCTGATTCGCACTCTGACTTTGCTGCACTGAAAGTGCTGAGTGACGCTGAAAGCCGATTGTTTGACCATGCCGACCTAATTCGAATGGTAAAAGGGGGCATTGCTTTGCAAGTTTTTGCAATATGGGTTCCCCCAGAACATCAAAACAAAAAAAAATGCTGCTTAAGTCAACTTAACTATCTTTATGACTTTATTAAAAGTTCTAACGGCCACATCTCACTTTGCACAACTGCGACAGACTTTATTTCACCTCATACCATTAAAGCTGTTATTGCTATAGAAAGCGGGGAGAGTATCGATTGCAGCATTGATTTATTGCAGCAGACATATGATTTCGGTGCAAGGATTTACAGCCTATCGTGGAATACCGAAAATGACTTTGCGAATGGATGCGATTGCTGTGGCGGTTTAAAACCAAAAGGCATCAAAGCTATTAAGAAGCTTAACAGACTACGCGCCGCGCTAGATCTGTCACACATAAATGAACAAGGGTTTTGGGAGGCCGTATCGATATACGAACACGCGCCGTGTGCAACGCACTCATCCGTATATGATATAGTTCCCTGCCAAAGGAATCTGAAAAAGGATCAGATTCAATACATAATCGATAAAGGCGGCTACATAGGAGTTAATTTTTATACCGAATTTTTAAGAGGCAGCGCTGCATCTATAGATGATATTTTAGACCATATTGAATATATCCTAATGTGCAGCGGACAGAACGCTGTCGGGTTCGGTTCTGATTTCTGCGGTATACAGCATACACCAAAAGGACTTGATTCCGTAGCAGAGTATCAAAAAATCCCTAAAGCAATGTCTAATAGGGGATTTAACGATACACTGATACAAAAAATTTGTTATGGAAATTTCGAAAATTATATATTAAAATTTTATAAAATAGAACAGGATGAGTTATCATGAAAAACATATATGAAAATCCTCTCATTACACGGTACGCTTCAAAAGAAATGGCTGAAACATTTTCAGACGATAAAAAGTTTAAAACATGGAGAAAACTTTGGATTGCGCTGGCAGAATGTGAAAAAGAACTTGGACTTGATATAACTGACGAACAGATCGAAGAGATGAAGCGGTATAAAGAGGAGATAAATTATGATGTTGCGGAAGAGAGGGAAAGGGCTGTCCGTCATGACGTAATGGCACATGTGCACGCATACGGTGAGCAATGCAAAAAAGCAAAACCCATTATTCATCTCGGAGCAACAAGCTGTTATGTGGGCGATAACACTGACCTTATTGTCATGTATGATGCGCTAAAAATCATCGAAGTCAAACTAGTCAATGTTTTAAATAATCTTTCCCGGTTCGCGCTCAAATACAAAGACATGCCCACACTGGGATTCACGCATTTTCAGCCTGCACAGCTAACAACTGTCGGGAAACGCGCAACCTTATGGATGCAGGATCTTCTGATGGATTTGCATGCTATAAAAGATATACTGTCAAATTATAAACTAAGGGGTGTTAAGGGAACAACTGGTACCGGTGCAAGCTTTCTGTCGCTGTTTAACGGTGATACCGAAAAAGTAAAGATGCTGGATATTATGGTCTGCGCGAAAATGGGGTTTGCATCCTCTTTTGCCGTCACAGGGCAAACATATCCCCGTAAATTCGATTCAATCGTTTTAAATGCTCTATCATTATTGGCCCAGAGCGCTTACAAATTCAGCAATGATTTAAGGCTCTTGCAAAATCTTAAGGAAGTTGAAGAACCATTTGAAAAAGAACAAATCGGCTCATCTGCAATGGCGTATAAAAGAAACCCAATGCGCAGCGAAAGAATGGGTGCACTATGTAGATATCTTCTCTCAATGCCTTTAAATGCTGCTATAACGGCTTCTACCCAGTGGTTTGAGCGTACCCTTGATGATTCAGCTAATAGGCGCCTTGTATTGCCACAGAGCTTTTTAGCAGCTGATGCAATACTTTCTTTGTATCTCAACATCACATCTGGTTTGGTGGTCTATGAAAACGTGATAAAAAATAGGGTTTTGCAGGAGCTGCCTTTTATGGCAACTGAAACAATACTGATGGAATCAGTAAAACGTGGGGGAGATAGACAGGAACTGCATGAGTATATACGACAATATGCTATGAAAGCAGCGCAGCGCGTTAAGGTATTCGGAGAACCCAACAACCTGCTTGATCTAATAAAAGCCGATACAAATTTCTTTCTATCTGAAAATGAGGTTGATAGCCTTGTCGACCCGCAAAAGTTTACCGGATGTGCCGGCATGCAGACGCAGGATTTTATCGATACTCAAATAAAACCAGTATTGCAGGAATATGCCGAATGCCTTGGCCTAAAGGGAACTGTTAAAATATAGCTTTAGCAAGTAAATAATAAAAAAAGCGTCTGAACTCAACAGACGCTTAACTGGCAGGGGAGACGCGATTCGAACACGCAACCGTCGGTTTTGGAGACCGATGCTCTACCGTTGAGCCACTCCCCTATAGCAGACAAACGTAATTATAATCAATTTACGCAATCTCGTCAATAGGAGGATAGATTTCAATGAAAGAATATAACCTAGGATTTATCGGCGCCGGGAATATGGCCCAGGCAATCATCAATGGCGCAATTGAAAAGCGCATTGTAGCTGCTGGCAATATCTATGTATACGATATTGATACGGTAAAAATTAACGTACTGGAAAATAGCCTTGGGGTTAATTCGGTTTGCAGCATAAATGAATTATCTGTACAATGTGATTTTATTCTGATTGCGGTAAAACCGAATATCATGCCCGACGTACTTAATCAGATAAAAGAATTCAATAAACCGGTTATATCGATAGCTGCCGGATGGAGCGCCGATATGATCAAGAATGTCATTGGCTGTAACAAAAAAGTGTTGCGGCTGATGCCAAATACTCCGCTGATGGTGGGGGAGGGTATGAGCGTTTTTGAAACGCCAAACAATTTTGATGAACAAGAAAGGATATTTATTGAACGCATATTCTCATCGCTCGGTAAGGTAGATTGCGCGCCACTCAAATTAATGGACGCTGTTACTGCCGTTTCAGGAAGCGGCCCCGCATACGTGTATATGTTCATCGAATCGCTCGCTGATGCTGGTGTGCTTTGCGGGCTTCCGAGGAGCCAGGCTATAACTCTGGCAACGCAAACGGTACTGGGAGCGGCAAAAACAGTAATGGACACCGGCAAACATCCTGGTGCGCTCAAAGATGCAGTCTGTTCACCAGGCGGAACAACGATTGAGGCCGTCAAATCACTTGAACAAAGCGGATTTAGGGGCGCCGTTATCAGAGCTGTCGAGCAGTGTGCCAATAAGTCAAAAGCGTTA
Organism: Christensenellales bacterium; assembly: GCA_050943215.1. GTDB lineage: Bacteria > Bacillota > Clostridia > Christensenellales > SZUA-584 > JBMNOU01. The sequence goes on from JBMNOU010000019.1 coordinate 5,151, forward strand.
AATGACTGATATGAAACGAGTTGCAATATACACAGATGGCGCATGCTCAAATAATCCCGGTCCGGGCGGATGGGCGGCTGTATTGATTTATAAAGGAAATGAAAAAAACATCAATGGATATGACCCTGAAACGACCAATAACCGAATGGAGCTAACAGCTGTATTAAAGGCTCTGCAGGCGCTGAAAGAACCATGCCACGTCACGCTACATACGGACAGCGCATATATTTACAATGCATTTGACAAGGGCTGGATTAATAATTGGCAGATTAACGGATGGAAAACCGCTGCAAAAAAACCCGTTGAAAATCAGGATCTTTGGAAAGAGATTGTTGATGCGGCGAATATACACAGCGTTACATGGAAAAAGGTAAAGGGACATGCCGATAATAAATATAACAACTTATGTGACGAACTGGCCAAGAGAGCTATTAAAGATAACGAAGGAACTAGTGAAGAGCAGGACATCTATGCGTAAAAGACAAGTTTTGCGCATAGATTATAGTTTTAATGAGGTCAATTATGTCTAAAAAAAGGAAAGCAGAGATTAATATTAAAAAAACGGAAAAACTTCGCAGAGTACTTTCCACGCTACCGCCTTTTTGCCTGGATTATTTTAGAGGCATCGAGCAAAATACGTCACTATTAACGCGTATCAATTACGCTTATGATCTACGTTTGTTTTTTTCATTTCTTGAGAACGAGCTAGGCGAAGATGTTAGCCGCATGAGCGCTAAAGACCTGCAGGATATTACCCTAACAGACTTTGAAATTTTTTTCGAATACCTGACTTTATATTATAAAGATGATATAGTTGTTGAAAATACTGAAAAAGGCATTGCCCGCAAACTTGCGTCTATCCGGTCTTTTTACAAGTATTATTATAAAAAAGAAATAATTGATACAAATGTGACTACAAAATTGGAAACGCCTAAAATTCATGAAAAACCGATTATTCGGCTGACCAACGAAGAAACGATAAAACTTTTTAACGTTATTGAAACAGGCAGCGGAATGTCACCCACACAGTTGGCTTTCCATAATAAAACAAAGATCCGCGATATGGCAATTTTTACATTATTTCTTACAACAGGCATCCGAATTAGTGAGCTTTGCGCACTTAATATCAGCGATTTTGATTTTGGAAACAGCTCTTTTAAAGTAATTAGAAAAGGCGGCAATGAAGTGTTGTTATATTTCGGACAAGAGACCAAACGGGCTCTTTACGACTATATTGAAGAAAGAAAAAGCAATGCCTGCTACAGTTTGGACTCCCCCATGTTTCTATCTTTGCAAAATAAACGCATAAGTGTTCGTGCTTTACAGCAGTTAGTCAAAAAGTATGCGAAAATAGCAGTTCCATTAAAGAATATATCTCCGCACAAGCTTCGAAGCACATACGGCACAATGCTTTACAATGAAACGGGAGATATTTATCTCGTAGCTGATGTCCTCGGACATAAAGATGTTAATACGACACGAAAGCATTATGCCGCAATTGATGAGGAAAGACGAAAACGCGCATCAGGTGCAGTCAGATTTCGTGATAATTCATGATAAGAACAAGCGTTTGTAATTTTGATTGACAGGTTATTATATATTTGTTATGATAAAATTGAGGTGATTATATGGAACTATTATCCAAACGCCAAAACGATGTATACCAGTTCATCAAAAACTATATCAGCGAAAACGGATATGCGCCATGTGTGCGTGATATCTGCTCTGCACTAAATCTTAAATCGACATCAACAGCGCATGCTCATTTAACAAAACTGGAGCGCAAAGGTTACATTTCAAGGGATCCGGCAAAGCCCAGAACGATTACGATATTAGCCGAGGGTGACACAAAAGAGCGCATGTTGCGCGTTCCTGTTGTAGGAAGGGTTGCTGCTGGGGTACCAATTACAGCTATCGAAAATATAGACGAATACCTTTCTCTTCCCTATTCGCTTCTCGGCTCGGATGACGTGTTCATACTCAATGTCAGAGGCGACAGTATGATAGACGCAGGTATTTTTAACAATGATAGGATCATCGCTCAGAAACAAAATTACGCACAAAATGGCGACATTGTGGTCGCATTGCTCGATGATGAAGCAACAGTAAAGCGCTTTTTCAGAGAGGGCGATCGCGTCAGGCTTCAGGCCGAGAACGAGAATTTTGCTCCTATATATACAAATAATATAAATATTCTTGGAAAAGTAATCGGCTTACTACGGATGTTTAGATAATATCCATCTCGCTTAAAGCCATCATCAGCCCTAGTTTCATGTGAGCATACGTCAAACCACCTTGTGCATAAACGATGTAGGGCGGTTTAATAGGAGCATCCGCAGAAAGTTCTATGGATGCTCCCTGCACAAATGTGCCGGCTGCCATTACAATCTTATCTTCATATCCGGGCATTTCCCAAGGTACTGGAACGGCGCGGCTGTCTATAGCAGCCGCTTTTTGTATTCCCCTTGTATATGCGAGCAGCAGCTGCTCATCCTCCAGCATGATCGATTGAGTGATATCGCTTCGTAAATCATCATGCGTTGGGAATACTTTGTATCCAAGCATTTCAAACACTTTGGCGGATAAAATGCTGCCTTTAATGGCTTCGCCCACAACATGAGGTGCCATGAAAAGTCCCTGAAAAAAGGGCCTATACGATGCCTCATATGAACCAACTTCACACCCAAGACCAGGACATGTCAGCCTGTTTTCCACAAGTTCTACAAGATGGGCTTTACCTGCAATGTATCCCCCGGTAGGCGCAAGGCCTCCGCCTGGATTTTTTATCATTGAACCAGCAATTAGGTCTGCGCCGCATTCTGTTGGCTCTTCCAGTTCACAGAATTCACCATAACAGTTATCTACGATAATGATAATATCAGGAAACATTCGCTTGACCGCGAGTGAAAACTCTCTCATTTCTAGCATGGATATAGCTTTACGCCAAGCGTAACCCCGTGATCGCTGCAAAAACAATGCCTTTGGCCTCTCGCAATGTCTGATTGCGTCCTCAACCCTAGCGAAATCAATACTTCCATTTGGTAGCAAATCAATCTGCCGGTAATGAACCGCAAAATCAGCAAGAGAGCCCGTATCAGTAGAATGTTTATCTCCGATTACACCAAAGAGCGTATCATAAGGGTGACCCGTTACACTAATTAGCGTATCAAGTGGCCGCAATACAGAAAACAGCGCCAAAGATATAGCATGAGTGCCCGAAGCGATGTGAGGGCTCAATATAGCTTTTTCAGCTTTTGTAATGCGTGCAAAAACTCTAGATAAAGCTTCTCTTCCTTCATCGGAATATCCATATCCCGTAGTTACATTAAAATGACGCGAAGAGATATTTTCTTCGCGGAATGCGTTTATCACTTTATACTGGTTATATTCTGCGGTTATATCGGCTGACTGATATATCGATCCAAGCATGGATTCAGCTTCGTTGACCAACGATTGAACCTTGCCGTTTATGTCAAAATGATCTAATATGTGCATTTATCTAGGACCCTTGAGTATCCTTTTGTTTATCCGAAAAAGTAAAGAATACAGATTTTGCGGGTGATATCGTCGATACGGCATGCTTGTATATCATTAGTTGTTTCCCTTCGCTATCGAGAATAATTGTAAAGTTATCGAATCCTTTTACCGTACCTTTTATCTGGTACCCATTTGTCAAATGAAGGGTAACAGGGACTTTTTCTTTACGCACCTGGTTTAAAAATACATCCTGTAATACTATAACTGATTTTTGCATACTAAAACCCCTTTCCTTTAATATATATAATTATATCATTAATGGTATCTTCTATACAGGAATAAGCTGAAATATCAAACCATTTGATACGCTCGTCCCGATTAAACCATGTTATTTGCCTTTTGGCCAGCCGTCTTGTATTTCTTTTGATCAGCCCTATAGCTTCAGCCAAATCACACTTACCTTCAAAATATGATATAAGTTCGTTATAACCTATCGCCATTAATGCATTAACACGGCCATATTGACTATATACCCTTTTTACTTCATCAACGAGCCCGGTTTTTATCATATTATCGACACGTCGGTTAATCCGTTCGTATAAAATGTCCCGCGGCATTCTTAAACCGATAGTGATTATATCGTAATTATCATTGTATTGACGAAAGTTATAATGCCTTATACCGGTTGCTTCAATGATTTCCAGCCTACGAATAATTCGCTTTTTATCATTGGATGAAATAATACTAGCATACTTTGGGTCTTTAGTTTTGAGTATATTATACAGGTATTGTATACTTTTGTCATCAGCAAGTTGTGCGTATTTTTGTCGAACATTTTCATCTTTGCTATGATTAAAAAAATCCAGCTTATATACAAGTGCATTGATATAAAGGCCCGTTCCGCCGCAAACGATAGGGATAACGCCTTTTTCGTTTAATTGATTGATTAGCGAAAAAGCGTCTTTTTGAAACGACGCTGTCGAATAATCCTCTGCGGGAGTTACAACATCCAGCAGATGATGCGGTACGCCCTGCATTTCAGCGGCCGTAACCTTAGCTGTGCCGATATCCATCCCCATATATATCTGCATACTGTCAGCTGATATGATCTGCGAATCGAGTATTTTGGCAACCTTAACCGCGACATCCGTTTTTCCGGAAGCCGTAGGGCCTGTTATCACAATAAATTTTCTATTACTCATACAATCCTTTTAAAGCTCTTATCGATCTGTTTTTTTGTAATGACCGATATGACCGGCCGGCCATGTGGACATGTCGGGATTACATTGGTACTCAAAAAACTGTCGACAATGTTCTTTAGTTCATCATCTGATAATCTATCCCCTGCTTTAACAGCGCAGCGGCAGGCAGTCATTATAACCGCTTCACGCTTTAGCACGATATCGCTACCGCTTTGCAAAATTTCATTTATCATGTTATTCATCAGTTCCTCGACATTTACGCTGTAAACAATGGAAGGCACCGCACTGATTTTGTATTCAAGTATACCAAAAGGCTCAATATCAAAACCAACCGAATTGAAGATTTCAATGTTTTCATCAATTAGATTTTTTTGATCATGAGAAACTGTCATGATATATGGCATTAAAAGCGGCTGAGAGGTCCCAATCGGATTATTTTTATACTTTTCGTATAAAAGCCGTTCATGTGCAGCGTGCTGGTCAACAATAAGCAACTTATCACTTTGTTCAATAAGAACGTATGTATTGCTAAAGCTTCCGATCAGCTTGTAATTAGCAAAGACGGGTAATGTTTTTTCATGAATAACATAATCTGCTAAAGGGCCTGGGTATTCAGCCTTTGATATATGTTCTGATACCCTATCATCGTAATTATATTGATCAGTTATAGGGTTTTCTTGCTCTTTTAAAGATCGTTTTGCAAAACCGGAAAAAAACTCGGTCTGAAAACCGGCTGGAGTTGAATGTATCTCAATGCTGCTCCGTTTAGCGGCTGGTTTTTCCGGAAAACCGATGCTGACGCGGCTACTAACACATCTTTTGGCCTGAGAAACTGCCTCTTTAATGACATACTCGACAGCTGATGAATCTTTAAACCGTACCTGCAGCTTATTCGGGTGTACATTGACATCAACAGCAGAAACCGGCAAATCAATATTAAGCGCGAAAAAAGGAACATCTCCTTTTAGCAGAGTTTCACCGTATGCGCTTTTTATCATATCATGCAGCGCTGCATTTCTTACGTACCGTCTGTTAACGAATACGGAACCGGCGCGCCTATTCTTCATCACGGTACCCGGCTTTGAGACATACCCCGACACTTTTATTTCATTCGTTTCATGTGCCACATAAACCATGTTGTCGATTACGTGGCTTCCATAAACACAATATATTGCAGACTGCATTTCGCAGTTGCCTGAGCTGTGGTAAATCGTTTTACCCTGTGATGTATAGTGGAACGATATCTCCGGGAACGCCAGAATATACCGAGAAACAAGGTCAGAGATATATGCCGCTTCCCGAGACCCTTTTTTTAAGAATTTTAGCCTCGCAGGCACATTAAAAAAAAGACCACTGATTTTAACGGACGTGCCATCAGGCAGACCTGCCGGATTAATATAATCGAAACGCCCACCGCTGATACGAATTATCGTGCCTGTCTCATCATCTTTTCTTTTTGTTTTCATTTCTACGATCGATATTGCCGATATACTGTAAAGGGCTTCTCCCCTAAAACCGTGCGTGCTGATATAATCAAGATCATTTTCAGTGTAGATCTTGCTTGTCGCATGCTTTTCGAAAGCTAGCTCTACATCGTCTGCACTTATGCCTTTGCCGTTGTCTGTTACGCAGATTTCTTTAATACCGCCGTCAATAATATTAATACTGACTGCACTGGCATTCGCATCAATGGCGTTTTCTATCAGCTCTTTGACAACGCTTACTGGTCTTTCAACGATTTCGCCGGCGGCAATTCTGTCTGATATGCTTTTTGATAGCCGTCTGATCTCTCCCATATATCCTCCGCTCACAGTTTGTGCTTGATCTCGCATAAAAGCTTTAAAGAATCAAGAGGCGTCATGTTATCAAGATTAGCTTCTCTTAAAACCTTAATAAGATCGTCCTTGTCAAAAGACTTTTGATCTTGTCTATGCCGTTTGAGTCCAAGCATACCCTCATCTTTTTCGATTAATGCCTGCATGATTGTTTTTGCCCTTTCCGTTACATCTAAAGGCACTCCTGCTAGTTTTGCCACCTCTATACCAAAACTTTTATCTGTTCCGCCTCTGACAATCTTGTGCAGGAATACAACTGTATCCGCTATTTCCCTAACGGTTATCGAATAGTTGCTGACACCGGGTACGGTACCCTCAAGCTCGGTGAGTTCATGAAAATGCGTCGCAAAAAGCGTTTTTGCCCTTATATTTTGGCTTATATACTCAACGACAGACCACGCGATGGACAGCCCGTCAATCGTACTTGTTCCCCGCCCGATTTCATCGAGTATCAGCAAGCTTTTAGATGTCGCATTATTCAATATATTAGCGACCTCGTTCATCTCTACCATAAATGTGCTTTGTCCCGATGCGAGATTATCTGAAGCTCCCACCCGTGTAAATATTTTGTCAACGATACATATCGTTGCGCTGTCGGCTGGGATAAAGCAGCCAATGTGTGCCATAAGCACGATCAGCGCCACCTGTCTCATGTATGTACTCTTGCCGGCCATATTAGGACCAGTCAGTATCATAATGTTCTCTTCAGTGGTGATAGATGTATCATTCTTGATAAAAGACTGGGTTACGAATTTTTCGACAACAGGATGACGTCCGCCTGCAATATACAGGTCCCCATTTTGGGTCATATCAGGCCGTACATAATGATTCTCATACGCGATGGCACCAAAGCTTTGCAGTACATCAACGATCGCGACGATTCGGGCCGTATTTTGAAACCGTTTTATATTATCCGCAAGAGTGTTACGGATGGATACAAAACACTCGTATTCAAGTGCAACGCATTTTTCCTGTGCATTAAGGATCTTCTCTTCCATTTCCTTTAGCTCGGGCGTTACAAACCGCTCACAGTTCGTAAGCGTCTGTTTTCTGATATATCTATAAGGGACAAGTTCAAGATATGATTTGGTTACCTCAATGTAATATCCAAAAACCTTGTTGTATCCTACTTTCAGGTTTTTTATACCAGTGTTCTGCCGCTCACTGTTTTCAAGTGACGCAATCCAGACTTTTCCTTGCTGAGATACCTGCTTTAACTCGTCAATTTCTACATTATATCCGTTTTTGATGATATGGCCGTCTGCAATTCCTGCTGGCGCATCTTCATCAATAGCGGTATCGAGCAGCGAAAATATATCATCCATGCAATCAAGGTTTTGAGTCAGCTGGCGCATCAAAGACGTTGTACAGTTCTCTGTTGCTTTCTTTAATTCGGGCAGTTTTTCAAGAGACTTCTTCAATGCCAGGCAGTTTCTTGCGTCTAGCGTTGCATAGGCGATCCTTGATATCAGCCGTTCCAAATCAAATACTCCGTCAAGTGCGGACGATATGCGATCTGAAAGCGGCCGATTATCCATAAATTCCTGTACAGCGTCAAGCCTATCGTTGATTTCCTGAAGATTCTGAAGAGGCTCGTTTATATAGCGCTTTAAAAGTCGCGCGCCCATTGCCGTTTTTGTTCTGTCAATCGCACCTAATAGAGAGCCTTTAACCTTACCCTCTCTGAGCGTTCTGGTCAGCTCCAGATTATTCCTCGTAAACATATCGAGTGCCATGTATTCATTTGTCCTGTTTATCTGGATGGTGCTGATATGTGACAGTGCGTTTTTCTGTGTTTCCTTTAAATAGTCTATCAACGCTCCTGCGGCGTTGATCCCGGTGTTGTTTTCGCTGATGCCATATCCTAAAAGGTTGGATATTTTAAAATGCGAAAGAAGCGAATCCATGGCAGTCTCGTATTGAAATGTAAAAACAGGATATCCGCTCGTAAATATATTCTGCTCTTTAATAATACCGTCAAGCTGTTCGATAATATTTATATCATTTTTACAATAAATAATCTCACTTGGCAATACCCGTGATATCTCGTTGACTATTGCGGATAAGTCATCGGCAATATTGTATTCTCCGATATAAAATGCGCCCGTCGAAACATCCGCATAAGCAATACCCGCGCTATTATCCCGGCTGAACAGTGATAGAATATAATTATTGTCCGTATCACTAAGCATCGTATTTTCTGTAACCGTGCCTGGCGTTATGATACGTACCACATCACGCTCAACGATGCCTTGCGATGACGCAGGATCAGTAAGCTGCTCGCATATTGCAACTTTGTAGCCCTTTTTTATCAGTTTATCGATATACCCCTGCACAGAATGGTAAGGAACACCGCACATAGGCGCTCTGTCGGGTAGCCCGCAATCTCTGCCGGTTAGCGTTATTTCAAGTTCGCGGGACGCACATATTGCGTCATCAAAAAAAAGTTCATAAAAATCTCCAAGACGATACATAAGCAAACAGTCTTTGTATTTTTCTTTAAGGCCCACATACTGTCTCATCATTGGTGTCAGCTGCTGCATAGTTCCTCCATACTAAACACACATTTGTAATATTATAACACAAAATTACGTAAGTGTTGAAAAAACACGCTTTTTAAAATATAATTTTTATATTAACAACTGGAGCTGATTTATGAAGAAGAAGTGGTGTGTATTATTGCTTTCTTTTGCATTGCTTATACTATCATCTTGTGCCGATGTCGATGTATCATATCAATTGACGGATGATAATACGATTAATATCGATTATTATCTTGAGATCTCCCCCGCCGATCAAGATATATCGCAATATGTTGAAAAATTAAATACATATTGGAAAAGCATGAACTTTGAAACAGATATATTTGAAATAAACGGTCAATATAATCTTCATGGACAAAAAACGATTAGTTATGACTCAATGCAAAAAGCCGTTGGAGAATTTTCCGCAGTTTTGACAGACGAGAACTCATTATTCTATGATGTAACTTTCGTATACACACCTTCCTACCAGCAGGATGAATTCAGCTTTGAAGCAAGTATTTCTCTAAAAGGTATTATTCGCCAGAACGATAAATACGAAATTCCTTTAAGCGATGTTCACTCATTACTCACAAGCGCGCAAAATGGCGCATATACGCTTTCTATTATACTTCCGGGAAAGGTGACGGAAACCAACGCAGATAACATTAACGGACAAATGTGTACATGGAGCCTTAAATATGGGCAAATTACGAAAATAAAAGTTAAGACAACAAGAACCAACAAAGAAAACATAGCGCATTATACACGGCTTCAAGATACATATAAAAAAGACGGCCAATTATTAACAGTTTGCTGTATTGCAGGCGGCGCGCTTATAACAATCATCTTTGCCGCTTTGATAATACGTCGAATCGTTAGAAAAGGTTATAAAAAGTCTGCGTAAAACAGTTCTGACGATTGCATGCGTCCATCAGGGAGAAGAAGATAAAGTTTGAAATATCTATCATCTTCTGTAATTTCGTTTGTGCAGGTTGTAAGAGTATTGCCCTCAAGACGTGAAACGGTTCCGACCCTCGCAATCGGTATTGCATCGCCAAAGACCGTTTTTACCGGCATAAGGATGTTACCTTTGGTATCATAACAGACTAGCGTATACAGCGCTTTGGATGCCGTGCTAGTTTTTTCCCACGTAATATCGTAATAAGTATAACCATGGTTTGAATATTCTTTAATTGCCAGCCCAAAATCCGCCTTCTCCAACGGCTGATATGGGTTTTCTTTGTCAATGAACGAATTGAAATAATCCCGTAGACCGGCAACTTCATCCGCAAGAGGAATATAAATATTTTCTTGGGGAAATACGTTAACCGTTGTTTCATCGCCTCGAGGATAATATTTATCATCGTTGGATAATAACACGTCATAAACATCAAAATACACTTTTGGCTGCTTTGCATTGGGGCTTCCTAGCAATTGTACATAATCCTCTGCGGCGATTTCATAAATACTCCATTCATGATTTTGAAAATATGTGTTTTGGTCGTCGAAAAAAACCTCATGATCGAAGCTGCTAAAATTTCTTAAACGATAATAATCGGATTCCTTTGCTGCCTTGTCATCCTGCATGAAATAATACATGGAATAATGATGTCCATACTCGTGTGCTATTGTTTTTGACGCCTGTTGTACATTATCGTAAGCATCCATATTGAATAACTCAATGATGCTGAGTGTAGAGTGGATAGAATATCGCATTGACTTAGGGACGATTGATGGCAGGTTAAAAAACACTGATGAATCTTTGCGCTTTATTGTATGTGAACCGGCAATAATATGGTCGGTTACGTCAATTTCAGATTCCCCAGGATAGATAATAACCTTTGAAATAGACATAATTTCATCGCCGTGTGTATTGTTAAGCAGTTCGAGGTAAATATCGATCAGTTTATCCCCGGTCCATTTTTCAGAGTAACTCACAATAGAAAACCCAAGCGGAGTATGATAAACATCGCCTTTAAGCGCATCTATTGTATGAGCAGACAGAGGAATCCCGTCTGCTGCCTTTTGCTCACTCTTTTCGGCTGTATACGCAGTATATTCTATTGTATCGAGTGAAATGATTTCATTGTATACAAGAAACTGATCAATAATAAAATAAGCGGTACCGGCAGCTATCAATATTAATAGAATAAAAAGAAATTTGACAAATGATCTTTTCTTCGCTCTTCTATATACCATGCTGTTCCTCTTTCAAGCGCATACCGTGAAGCGTATGGGCCTTGACAGCATCAATTTTAACATTAACATAGCAACCGATTTCCTTGGCATTTCCTTTAAAACTGACACTTTTGGCAGTGCGCGTCATTCCGCTAACTTCATTTTCATCTCGTTTGCTGCAGCCATCTATAAGGACTTTAACAATCTTATTGAGATATTGGCTATTCTTATGTACCATGCTATCTGAAACAAGCGCATTAAGCCGCGCAAGGCGCTCACTTTTTGTTTGCTTGTCTAGGTGGTCGGGCATAGATGCTGCTTTCGTTAAGGCACGGCTCGAATACGCAAACGTATATGCAGCATCGTACTGCACAGAGGCAACAAGATCTAAAGTGTCGACAAAATCGTCTTCTGTTTCTCCCGGAAACCCGACGATAATATCAGTTGTTATTGCGATATTAGGGACACGTTGCCTGAGCATTTTAACCAATCCTATGTAATGTGCTTTTGTGTAGCACCTGTTCATTCTGTCTAGGATTCTATCGCTTCCTGATTGAACTGGCAGATGTATATGCTCACAAAGACTATTAAGGCGGCCATAACAATTAATCAGCTCTTCTGTCAGGTCTTTAGGATGAGACGTCATGAACCTCAAACGTTTTATATCTGTTTCCTCATCTATTCTTTTTAGCAGCTGCGGGAATGATAAATCATCTTTAAGATCTTTTCCATATGAGTTGACGTTTTGTCCGAGTAATGTAACCTCTGTAACACCTTGTCTGCAAAGCAAATTGATCTCTTTTAAGATTTCTGCTGACCTACGGCTGCGTTCCCTACCTCTAACAAAAGGAACAACGCAGTATGTACAAAAGTTATTGCACCCGTAGATTATATTGACAAACGCAGAATGTGTGCTGTTTCTGACCGCAGGTAAACCTTCTATGATCGTTTCATCTAATTCGATAGATAACGCGCGACGGTTTTTAATCAACACATCGCACAGCATGGATGCGATGCTTTGCAGATGATTTGTTCCAAATACGATATCCACAAAAGGAAAGCGTTTTATGATCTTATCCGCAATTTCGGGCTGCTGCATCATGCATCCGCATACAGCAATAACAGCACCAGCTACAGCTGCCTTGTGATCTTTCAAAGCACCAAGATTACCAAATAATTTTTCTTCTGCGTGTTCCCTGATGCAACAGGTATTAAATACAATAAGATCGGCTTTCGCTTTGGCTTTTGCAGTACTGTATCCAAGGCTTTCGAGGATACCGGCGACTTTCTCGCTCTCATGTGCGTTCATCTGGCAGCCATAGGTCTCAATATAATATGTCAAATCGTTTTCAACTATATGCTTTTTCAGTATATCATTCACTCAAAATATAGGCACCTTTCAAATATTTTTCTTATTTTTGCTGATTGCATAACCAGAATAATTATAAGCAATTTTAGCTGATTAATCAACTCATAGCCAAAATTTTGACTTTGTTATGCATACGTCTATTTATTATTAAATTTTTTAGCGTATCAAAAACATAAATATTGACCAAAAATCTGTTGACATTAATGTGAGGATACTGTATATTATAATTCGTCGCGAAAATTTCTCACGGGGTGTAGCGCAGTTTGGTAGCGCACGTGCTTTGGGAGCATGGGGCCGGGGGTTCAAGTCCCTTCACCCCGACCAAAATCGCGGTGTTAATGGCCCCTTGGTCAAGCGGTTAAGACACCGCCCTTTCACGGCGGTAACAGGAGTTCGATTCTCCTAGGGGTCACCAAAATTTTGGGGCCTTAGCTCAGTTGGTTAGAGCAGTCGGCTCATAACCGATCGGTCCGGGGTTCGAGTCCCTGAGGCCCCACCAAAGTAAATGGCCCGGTAGTTCAGTTGGTTAGAACGCTAGCCTGTCACGCTAGAGGTCGAGGGTTCGAGCCCCTTCCGGGTCGCCATTATACCCCAAAGAATGAATTCATTATTTGGGTACCCCGGTTAAGCCTCGGTAGCTCAGTTGGTAGAGCAAGGGACTGAAAATCCCTGTGTCGACAGTTCGATTCTGTCCTGAGGCACCATTTTATTTAAGCGTTCCCTTTTGTGGAAATGCAATAGGCTGATGTAGCTCAATTGGTAGAGCAGCTGATTTGTAATCAGCAGGCTGCGGGTTCGAGTCCCATCATCAGCTCCATATGGAGGGGTTCCCGAGTGGCCAAAGGGAGCAGACTGTAAATCTGTTGTCAACGACTTCGGTGGTTCGAATCCACCTCCCTCCACCATAATTTATGCGAGAGTGGCGGAATTGGCAGACGCGCTAGATTCAGGTTCTAGTGGGGTCACACCCGTGCAGGTTCAAGTCCTGTTTCTCGCACCAAGCTAAAAGTCCGATATAAAGGGCTTTTTTTTGACTTTTGAGATAGCTTTTCTCCCCCACGTCTTATGAAAATAACTAATACCGATAAAGATGAAACAGCAATAACAAGTGAAGTCATTATTAAGCTTGATTTTGACGATTAGTTACTCCGCAATAATTATGCTGCCAACTGCCGTTCCTCCTGAATGAGCACAATTTGCTCTGGACTGATATATGCTTTTCCAACAGACCAGTCTTCACAATGTTCGATTATATGACTCGTCACCAGGATGGATGTAGGAGTCTAGATTTAATACGCCTACGACGTTGGTTCGCCTTCGGATCTCACGGATTACCCTTTCTAGCATGTTCGTAGAGGATATCTTTCTGGCATCCTAAAGCGAATCCTCAAGTCCTTCCTCTAAGCTTCCTACAGACTGACAAGTTCCCCGCATAAGCTCTGGAAGTATCAATATCCAGCTGCAGCCATATTTGCTTTAGCCTTAACAGGCTCTTGTATGTGGCTTCGGATTCCTCCTGCATCGGCTCTATCGCCAGAATATCGCGTTTTCCGTGTTGTCATATCTGATCTTTTCATACAAGGCATCTACACATAATACCGGATAGATTTTTCAACCGCCAGGCTGCTTAAGGCTTGGACCTGTACATTTAATTCCCGAGTAATCTGTGATATCTTGCCCCGTGATATAATCTTAATACCCAGGCTCTGGGTTAACCGTTGATGTAGGCTTCCTGAATTACATTCATGAGTGTCGCTTCCGACAATGCTCATCCGTGTGTCAAAACATATAACTCTATATCCTGAACAGTATCCTGTCTTCAAAATCGTTGAAAATTCAAAGCCCTGCAAAAATAACTGCAAGACGATATTATATTTTTTAGAATAGAGACCCCATCTAAGTGCCGCTCGTTTCCTTAATAGCTCATGATCGCTTTTACAGCGTTAGCGGTAGTTGATTCAGGGAATAATTCAAAACCGACACGGCCTTTATAACCGGTTTCTTCGAGGTGAGCAAATACTTTATGATAATTGATCTCCCCCGTACCTGGCTCATGGCGTCCGGGCGAATCAGCGATATGAACATGGCCGATTTGATCAATAAATTGGCTGATGTTATCGCAAATGCTCCCCTCATTTAGCTGCATATGATATACATCATAGAGAATCTTGAGCATCGGAGAACCAATCAGTCTGCATATTTCTGCAGCCATTTGTGTCGACCTAAGGTAGTTGCCCACGTGATCCGTCGTAATATTCAGCGGTTCAAGATTCATTGCAACGCCGCTTTCCTCCGCTATTTTGGCGCAGTCTAAAAGAGTATCGTACATAGAGCAGATTTTCACAGTGTCTGATAACTCTGTATAGTGATTGACGACTATTCCCTGATCCCCCAATGCGTTTGAGTGGATCGTAACGCTTAGCGCGCCAATTTTTTTGGCTACCGCAACAGATTCTTTGAGAAATGCCAGATACTTTTGTTTATGTGTCGGATCAATCAAAGAATAGTCGGCATCGCCGTTAAACCCACTGATACCGATATCAGCGTTTTCTGCCGCTTTTTTTAAAGCGCAGATATCTTTATCGGTCCAGCTCCAAAACTCAATATATTCAAAGCCATCATCTTTTGCAGCCTGAAAACGATCTAAAAACGGTATCTCAAAATACAAGGGTTCTATACAAGCTGATTTTTTAAATTTCATCAATCTTAACCTCCAAAAATTTCATCTGCATAGCATTGTCCCACCCATTCAATTTTTATAGCTAAAGCTGCTACATAAATATTTCAGCTTTTTTGTTTGGTTTGTTTCTTGACAGATCAAAAAAACCAAAAAGAGCGACCGGCTTTTACCAATCGCTCAGAAAGATCTTTATTTGTCAACCGATGCCATATGCTCGATGAGGCTCAGCACCTTATTGCTATAACCCCATTCATTATCATACCAGGCAATCAGCTTAACATAGTTTTTATTCAGCATTATACCCGCATTTGCATCAAATATGCTCGTTCTCGGATCGCCGATGAAGTCGGAGGAAACCACCATATCTTCCGTATACCCCACAATTCCCTTTAGCTCACCTTCTGCAGCCGTTTTCATTGCTGCTTTGATTTCATCGTAAGTCGTATCCTTCTCAAGACGGACAGTTAGATCAACAACAGATACATCCGCTGTGGGCACTCTAAAGGCCATACCAGTCAGTTTTCCATTCAGCTTTGGTATTACCTTGCCGACCGCTTTCGCGGCGCCTGTGGATGACGGTATGATGTTGAAAGCAGCGCCTCTGCCGCCTCTCCAATCTTTTTTGGATGGTCCGTCTACCGTTTTCTGGGTTGCCGTGGTGGCATGAACGGTCGTCATTAATCCCTCGATAATTCCGAAATTGTCGTCAATAACTTTTGCCAACGGTGCCAGGCAGTTTGTTGTACATGACGCATTGGAAACGACATTCATGTCGGATGTGTATGTCTGATGGTTAACACCCATAACAAACATTGGCGCATCACCGGAAGGAGCTGATATAACAACTTTCTTTGCCCCGCCCTTAAAATGTGCGTTCGCTTTTTCAGTGACGGTAAATACCCCGGTCGATTCAACGATATACTCCGCACCACATTCGCTCCACGGTATTTCTGACGGGTTCATACAGGAATAGACAGCTATCTTTTTTCCGTTAACTATGATTGCACCATCTTCCCAGCTAGCCGTGCCTTTAAAATGTCCGTGAACCGTATCATACTTTAACATATAAACCATATACTCAGGATCAATAAAGGGATCGTTTATACCGAGCACCTCAACATTTGGATTGCTCGCAGCTGCCCGGAATACCAATCTGCCTATACGTCCGAATCCATTAATACCAACTTTCACCGCCATACAAAATCCTCCTTAGATAAATAAATCACAAACTGTTTCCTAATATCATAATGCTTTAAGTACAAAATATCAATATAAAATTTTTTATCCTCAAATATCGGTTTTCCCTATTATTTCACAAAAAGCGTTTAAGCGGGATGAATCAGGTTTTCTTTATCCAGCATAGCCGCATCGACACCGTATTTTTGAGCTCTTCTGGATTCAAAAAATTTCAACGCGATCTGCGGGAACAGAGCATAGGATAATACATCCTCATCTTGTTCCATATATTCTTTAATTTCATCTCTGTACTTATCAAGCTCGGGTGCAATATCGTCAGCTGGCCGGTGAGAAATTACATTTGTTACTCCAATGCACTTTTTACGTACATCCGGATTGACCTCAGCAGGAAGCCTGCCGTATTCTCCGCGCAAAAGCGCCTTGCTCTCGTTTGTCACCATTTTATAGCGTTCCCCGACAAGTACGTTGAGCACCGCCTGTGTACCAACGATCTGGCTTGTGGGCGTCACAAGTGGTGGAAATCCGAAGTCTTCACGTACACGCGGAACCTCCTCAAGCACTTCGTCCAGTCTGGCTGACGCGCCTTGTTTCTCAAGCTGGCTTAACAGATTACTATACATACCACCGGGAATTTGATATATCAGCGTCTTGGTATCAACTCCCAGCACATCCCGTACTAAAAATCCGTCGTTTATCAGCCGCTCGGCAACTCCCTTAAAATGATTAGAAATCCTGTTAAGAAGTCCTAGATCCATTCCTGTATCATACTCCGTCCCCTTCAACGTTGCAACCAGAGACTCAGTACAGGGCTGGGCAGTTCCATTCGCCAAAGCCGACAATGCGCAGTCAACAATATCCGCACCCGCTTCAATCGCTTTTAAATACGTCATATCCCCTGTACCGCTTTTATTATGTGTATGCATGTGTATCGGCAATTTTATTGATTTCTTTAGCTCTTTGACAAGCTCATATGCTTCGTACGGCAAAAGCAGGTTTGCCATATCTTTAATACAAATAGTGTCAGCGCCGTAAGATACAAGTTCTTGCGCGAGCTTCACGAAATACTCTCTTGTATGCACCGGGCTAGTTGTATAAGAAATTGCCGCTTCACAGATTCCGCCGTATTTTTTTGTTGCTTTAATAGCACGCTTCATATTCCTAGTATCGTTAAGGGCATCAAAGATCCTGATAACATCGATACCATTTTTAATAGCCTTTTCAACAAACATATCAACAACGTCGTCCGCGTAGTGCTTATATCCAAGAATATTCTGTCCACGAAGCAGCATCTGCATCTTTGTGTCTGGCATCGCGGCTTTCAGTTGGCGAAGCCTTTCCCACGGATCTTCGTTTAAAAAACGAAGGCATGAATCAAACGTCGCACCACCCCACATCTCAAGCGACCAGTATCCTACGTCATTAAGCATTTTGGCAGCAGGCAGCATTTCTGATGTTCTCATGCGTGTCGCTGCTTGAGACTGATGAGCATCTCTTAATATTGTATCGGTAATATTTACTTTTCCCATCTATTTAAACCTCCAAATATTCTTATTTATGCTGCTCCAAATAGCGATAATAATACGCCTGCAGCAACCGCAGATCCAATAACGCCCGCCACGTTAGGCCCCATTGCGTGCATCAGCAGGAAATTCCTCGGGTTATCTGCCTGTCCGACTTTTTGCGAGACACGCGCAGCCATCGGCACTGCAGAGACACCCGCGCTTCCGATCAGCGGGTTCACTTTGCCTCCGGAAAGTTTGTACATTAATTTGCCAAGCAGTACGCCGCCTGCTGTGCCGAATCCGAATGCAAGCAAGCCAAGCACGATGATCTCCAGCGTTTGCAGCTTAAGAAACGTATCGCCGTTCGCTGTTGCGCCCACGGTGACTCCAAGAAATATTGTGATTATATTAATTAACTCGTTTTGCGCTGTTTTGTTTAGCCTATCGGTAACGAGGCATTCTCTAAACAGATTGCCGAGCATCAACATACCGACAAGAGGCGCCGCTGAAGGGAGCAAAAGTGAAATGAATATCGTTACAACGATCGGAAAGATGATTCTCTCTGCCTTGCTTACTTCGCGAAGTTGTTTCATTTCAACCATGCGTTCTTTCTTTGTTGTCAGTCCTTTCATGATTGGCGGCTGTATAACAGGTACTAATGCCATGTATGAATAAGCGGCAACTGCGATCGGTCCTAAAAGATGCGGGGCTAGTTTTGTAGTTAAATAAATTGCTGTCGGACCGTCCGCTCCGCCGATAATTCCTATCGAGCTTGCTTCTTTGGGGTCAAATCCAAGCAGCAGCGCTCCGATAAACGTAATAAAAATACCAAGCTGGGCCGCTGCACCGAGCAGTAGACTCTTTGGATTAGCAATCAATGGCGCAAAATCCGTCATCGCACCGACACCTAAAAAGATCAGCGGCGGATAAATCCCAAGCTTCACACCCTGATACAAATAGTATAACAAACCGCCGTACTGATACCCATCTGCATGCCAAATAATATAACTGCCGCCCTGCATAACCGCCTCACCACTTTTAGCAACAGCATCCAGCGCACTTTTATCCGTGCCAGGTGGTACGAGATTTACCAGTTCATATGGCCCTGCCATCATATTAGCACCGGGCAGGTTTGCTAGAATCATACCGAAAGCAATGGGCACAAGCAGCAACGGTTCATATTTTCTCACAATAGCGAGATAAAGCAGCACACATCCGATGATTATCATAACAATTTGCTGCCACTGTATTATAGCAAACCCCATACTGTTTAAAAAGTTCAGTAGAGATTCGCCTAAGTTAAAACCCTGCATGTATGTTAACCTCCTTAAAAATTTTGCGATATGGGTTAGGAAATAGTAATTAGCACATCGCCGGAGTTAACAGATGCACCTTTAGATACCTGTACCCCAGTGATTTTGCCTGAGACGGGGGCAAGTATCTCGTTTTCCATTTTCATTGCTTCAAGTATCAAAAGAATATCACCTTCGGAAACACTATCGCCAGTGCTCACATTAATGTCAAGAATATTTCCCGGCATTGGGGATTTTATCTGTGTACCGTTGGCCGCAGGTGCAGGTGCAGGCGCAGGCGCTGCGGTTGATACCGGTACGGCTGCCGGTTCAGGAACAGCAGTGGGTGCTGGTGCTGTTACGGGAGCTGTAACGCCTCCGATTTCTTCAACTTCTACGTCATAGCTGATGCCATTTACATTTATCTTAAACTTTTTCATTATATTCCCTCCGTTTTGTTAAAATCTATTGTATATCTGTTCACTTCTGCCTTCTTTTCCCCAGGCGGGCGTATTTGACCGAGACCTCTTTAGCGATCTGATCATAACGCCGTTTGTCGTACCAATACTTGCCGCGATGGCAGCTGTAATGGCGGCGATAATTCCATGATCAACATTATCCTGTTTTGTGGTCTGTATTGCTGTTGCTTCGGGCTTTGTGGCTGGCTTTTGTTTTTTATCTGATGTCTTTTTTTGCTTCTTCGCCACTTTGCTCGCTTTTATCGCTGCAGATTTGCTGATCAACGCACTGACGATCTTAGGATATAAAAGTGTGATAAATATCAATGATACTAAGCCAATGAAAACGACCACTAAACCAAGGGCAGTTACGCTCAAACCAAATATAAGGTTTTCTCCTGATGAGACAGTTTCTAAAGTTGTGTCCGCAGCGGCTTTTACCGCGCCAGACAGGCTGACTGCCAGATGATCTAACATGATGTCACCTCCTAAAACAGCCTTGTGCCGTGTTTTTTAGGCAGTTTGCTTTCTCGTTTGCCCACAGCCAGTTCTAGCGCACCAATAATTCTCTGCCTTGTCTCGGAAGGATATATTACTTCGTCCACATATCCCATTTTTGCAGCTTCCCATGGAGATGCAAAAGTTTTGCTGTATATATCGGCAGCCGCTTTTCTTGCTTCGACTGGTTTGTCAGCGTCTGAAATATCGCCGCTCATAATAACCACTGCGGATGCTTCTGCCGGCAAACAGGATATTTGTGACTCTGGCCAAGCGAAAACCATATCCGCACCCATAGATTTTGGAGACATAGCGACATAACCTGATCCGATCGCCCCGCCCGTAATAACGTTGACCATCGGTACGGTCGCCTCGGCATACGCATACATTAGCTTCGCTCCAGATTGTATCAAGCTACGCTGTTCCTGATTTAGATCTTTAACGAAACCTGGAGTGTCGGTAAAAGTAATCACCGGCAGTCCAAACGCATCGCAGAAAGATACAAAGTTTGACGCTTTTTCACATGTTTCTGTATCAAGATATGATCCCGGGTTATTTGCAACCACGCCGATGCTGCGCCCGTTGATTCTGCCGAAGCCTGTCAGGATTCCTGTTGCAAACAATGCCTGTGTCTCAAAGAACACTCCACTATCCATTACCGAACTTATCATTTCTCTAATGTCATAATCTGCTGAATAGTTTTGTATTTGCCTGTTTAAATCATCAACGCTTTCAACAATGGGAGCATCAACAAGATTATTATCGGGAAGATAGGATAATAGTTGTTTTAAATTATTAAAAGCGTTGTCTTCATCGCTACAAACAAAATGTGCAATGCCAGTTTTTTCAGATTGAATTTCCGCTCCGCCTATAGCTTCCGGATCTGTGGTTATTCCTTCTTCACCAAATGATCCAGGTGCCGCGGTGTACAAGCCGCTTATGCCTTTCGTCATTATAACAAAATCGCTTAGCGGTGCAAAAAAAGCGGCAGTACCAGCGCACCGGCCGCAAATTATGCTGATTATTGGAACAACACCGGACAGCTCAGATATTTTTGAAAAAATCTGTCCAAACCCTTCAAGTGCTCCTGCGCCTTCCCCAAGCCTTGCCCCCATCGAATCAAGCATTGCGATAACCGGAAGTCCCGTTTTACCTGCAAGACTGAGTACCTTGAGTATCTTCCTTGCATGCATGGCACCCATTGCGCCGCCAAGCACCGTGTAGTCCTGTGAGAAAACGTAGACGCCTCTTCCGGCGATTGTACCGTATCCCGTGATAACCCCCTCGCCAGGTGCGCTGATTTCTCCCAAACCATCTACAGCGTTTGAATGCTGCGCGAAGGCATCCATTTCTACAAAACTCTGTGCGTCAAGCAGCCTGACAATTCTTTCCCTTGCTGTCAGTTTTGACATTGCATGTTGGGCATCCTGCTTCTCTTTGCCTCCGCCCATAAGAGCAGCCTGCCTTTTTTGAGCCAATAAGTCAAAACCATAGAGTTCGCTCATTCAAAATACCTCCATTTTTAAATTTTATATAAACTGCTTACAATAAAAAAACACCATTCTCTCCCGAATTCGTTATTCTACATTAATCTCCCTTTATCCTTTAATTTTTTATTATAATTTTAAAAAAGTATAAAAATAAAACAAAATATATGATCCCAAACAATTAATTTGTTAACGAAAAAGGCTGATATCATTGACCGAAAACATACGCCATTCACCAATCGCCATGTCGCCTAGCTCCAAATTGCCTATCGAAATTCTTTTTAAGTATGTTACCTTGCATCCTACTTTTTCAAACATTTTTTTAATCTGCCTATTTTTACCTTCATGTATTGTCACATATACCTCCGTATTTTTATTCGACTGCTGAATCAATTCAATTTTTGCCTTAGATGTTCTAGCGCCTTCTATGATAACGCCATCACATAAAGTCTTAATTGACTGATAATTAAGAACCCCTTTTACGACAGCATAATATTTTTTTTCAATCTCATGTTTGGGATGCATTACTTGATACGCAAAATCGCCGTCATTTGTTAAGATTAGCAGCCCTTCTGTGTCATAATCCAATCGGCCAACAGGATAAATACGCTGATCTATATTGATTAGATCAATGACCGTTCTTCTTCCCCTATCGTCACTACATGCACAAATATACCCGGCGGGCTTATTGAGCATAATATATAATTTCTTTTCCGTGGGGATAAGTGTTATGCCATTTAGACAAACCATATCCTTTTCAATATCTATGCTGATGCCGAGCGTCTTTGTTATCTTGCCGTTTACAGAAACTTTACCGTTTATGATCAGCTTGTCTGCCCTCCGTCTTGAAGCCGCTCCGCATAATGCGATATATTTGTTTAACCTCACACAAACCTCCAATATTTATTTAATCCAAAATTCAAAGATCCTTCCCAAATTAAATTGGTATGAGTTTTCACCGATACTTTTTGGCGCTGTTAAATTGACCGAATATATTTTATTTTCACCAAGCCATATATCAATATAACCCACTTGCTGTCCAAAAGATACGGGCGCATTTATCATCTTGTCTATATATACCCTTTTTTCAAGCTTCACATATTCATCGTCCTTTAAAGGGTAATAAACATTTTGCTGGGTATAAACCGAAAACCCGTCTTTCATACCATCACGAACCGTGATTTCTCCTATATGCTCGTCAGATTCTATAATGAGTCTATTCGAATAATTATTAAACCCAAAATCCATCAGGCTCATGCAATCTTTAAACATATCCGGAGCGCTCAATACGACCGATATTAGTTGCATTTCATCCCGCTGAGCAGATGCACAGAGGCATTTACCAGCATCATCCGTATATCCGGTTTTAATACCATTTCCGCCTTCGTAGTTCCATAAGATTTTATTTTTATTTTTAACTACTCTATCCCATTCATGCCCCTCCCATGGCAAAGTTTTATATTCGGTTTTGACAAGCTCTCTAAAAAATTCGTTCTGCATTGCATAC
>JBMNOU010000085.1:0-6547 GCA_050943215.1 Christensenellales bacterium
CTGCCTCGAGGCATGCTTTGGAATGTACAAAATTTCCGATAACGGACAAAAAAGCGCCCTTGGCCACAAGTATTCTTGGAGTTGGTTCTGCCGCCGCATCATTAAGCGACCGGAACCATATCCGAAGCTCGTTGTAATTGGCGGCTTTTATGTAATCTCTGTAGCATGAAAGGATCGTATTTTCAAGAAGTTCATTATCTTTCGAATCGATAGCGTACCGGGCAGCCCTTGAATACTGTTTATGCTCATAATAGTACCGGGCGGCTTTTTGCCTTAATAAAGGGATTTGCTTCTTGTCTCCCGTTTCCAAAAGACTGCTTCGGAAAAGCGCATGGTAGTGATAAAGCCCGTCGCTTGTTTTAATAGTGAATATATTTCTAGATACAAGGCTTTCCAGTATAAGCTTTGTGTCTTTTTTATCAAGGACAGCATCCAGCATTTGTGCGTCCAGTACGTCAAAGCAGGCAGATTTTTTCAGAAAATCCACCATATCAGCGTTGAGATTAGCAATGTATTCACAAAAAAGATACGCATACAGGGTTTCTTTGCCATAAGAGGTAATGTCACCAATGTGTATGCCATGCTCCAGCAACACCCGAAAAGAACGTATTGCCAGAGGCCACCCCTCTGTGGAAGCGTAAATAGCGGGGTCATCGAAGCCTAAGATATCGGCGATTTCTTCCCTTGTAAAAGCCAGCTCTTTTTGGGTCAGTTCTGTGATATTGCCCTTTACTTTATACGCTAAAAATTCCGGTGGGGGAATCTGTCTGCTGCCGAAGCAGAGCTTGGCATTGTTAGGAAGAAATTTAATTAGACAGGCGATAAGCCTTTTGACCTCGTCATCTTCTATAGTATGCAAATCGTCCATTACTGCAATAAAATTACCGGTAGTGTTTTCAATGCTGCCGATTAGTCCGCCGGCAAGTATGGAGATAAAATTATTTTTCTCAGAAAATAGCATATATTCCGATGGGGAAAAGTCAAATTCCGGGAAAGTCTGCTTTATAGCCACGCAGAGCGTATTGATAAAGGTAAGAATATCGTTTTCTCCGTCTAAAGAAAGCCAGACGACATTATCGACGCTGTTTGCAACTTGCGATAGAAGGGTTGTCTTGCCATGACCCGCGCCGGCATGGATATACACAAGCTTTGAGGGACTGTTAAGGACGGCGTCTATTAAATTATTGCGTACGATTTCTCCTGCGGCGGATTTGGGAGCCGTCAGCCTTGCGCTTGGTATATTGTACATACACATTCACCTAAAAACTAATTTGCACCATTATATTTTAACATAATAACAGAATATTTGCTATTAACCTTAAATATTTGTGTTAAAAAGCGACAAAATGCGCTAATGTTCACGGTTTTGTTAATATCCGTTGCTTATAATTAAAAAGGTAAAAAAGCGGGTGGTTTTAAATTAATACCGATATAACTGATAAAAATTCATATAAGGATTGTGATGTGGATGAGGAGGCGTTTCCCTGCATGGAGAAGTGCTGCCGTAGAAACAATACCTCGTTCATGGCTTCATATGAAAAAATTTGCCCCTGTTGTGGCATATCATCCTCCCTTCCGTATGGAGCAAGGCTGAAGATGGTGACGATTTTTGAATGCAGTAAATTTGGGTGCGGAAAAAGAGTAACGGAGTAATAAAATACACAAAAGAAATTAGGCAAGGATTTTCAATGGCTGAAACAATAAGAAGGAATTTCACGGCAGTTTTCCTGGCGCTGGCGATGTTGACAATTCATATTCCAATGCTTTCGATTACGGCGAACGCGCTCGGCAAGGAGCCTACCGTCAACGAATCGGCGGATTTTGCGACTGATGCCATAAAAACCATAGCACTGCCGGGAGGCTCAGACTATGTCGATTATAACATCGACAATAAGGAAATCACTTTTAAGGGTGTGAACTTTTCCACCTCGGCTAACGTGCCGGTGAGGTTGCCTGACGATATTAAACTAAAGCCGATGAGTCCTGTGCCATATAGTATTGAGAATAATTCTGCTTATAAATACTCTAATATCAAACAAATATCTAAAATGACGACTATTTCGGCAGGAGTAACAGCTGGTGGAACCGGCTTCGCACCGGTTGCCGGATTTGGAAATGCACTTGATTTTATACCAAATAAAAGAATAGACATCCCCTATAACGATTCAACGAAACTTGCGGGGAATTCTGATTTTACTGTATCCATGTGGATTTTCCCTGAGGCAAACTCTCCTTATCAAACATTATACACTCAGTATAAAACAAATAGCAACGCACTGGGGGTATGGCTAAGATACATCAATGGGAACGGAGGATATTTATATTTTGGGTTTAACGTATTAGGCAAGGCTTGGCAGTGGCCGTGGGTGTGGAGTAGCGGCCCGCCGGTTGGTTTGGTTAAGCTCCCCGTAAATCAGTGGTACCATGTCGCTATGACCAAATCCGGTAAAAACGTAATTGTATATGTGGACGGGGCAAAATATTATGAAATGGTTTTGGATGATTTACATTATAATGCACCTGCTCCTGCAAGCGCAACAATCAGCGTTGGCGGCGAATTTACAGAGAACCAATATTTTGACGGCCGTATTGATGAAGTCCGTTTTTGGAATACCGCATTATCCCAGTCTGAAATCGAGGATTGGATGTTTCGCGAAATAGACAGTACAAATCCAAGATATGGAGATCTGGTTTTCTATTACAAACTGAACCAGAGCAGCGGAACCAACGTCACCGATTCTATGGGGTCAAACCACGGGACAACCGTAGGCATGACCGATACTAACTGGGTTGCTTCCGATGTGCGGGAGTGGACAGTGAAAGCCGGTACAAGTATCAACGGTCAATTGATAGGGTCAGATGCGGATGGGTCGAGCACGGACGGATCTGACTGGAATCTTTCTTTTGAAATCGTTACGCAACCGTTGAAAGGCAACGCTGTGATCACTAAAGATAACCGGTTTACGTACACCGCCGATTTAGACAAGCTAGGCAGTGATGCTTTTACTTATAAAGTGCAGGACCCTGCTGGAAATTATTCAAACATTCATACACTGAACATCAATATCATCCCGGCCATATTTACGGTAACCTTCGAAACGAACGGTGGCGAGTATGTTGCCAACCAAAACGTTGTCTATGGAGAAAAAGTAACTACGCCTGCAAATCCCACCAAGGCAGGTTATACGTTTGCCGGATGGTACAAGGAGCCAAGTCTTACAAATGAGTGGGTGTTTGCAGCAGATACCGTCACAGCGGACACGGTGCTTTATGCAAAATGGGAGGCTGATACACTCATCAGTGTCGACGTCACCTGGGGCAGCATGGAGTTTGCCTATTCAGACGGCACATGGAATCCGGATACACACCTATACGAGGGTGCCGGTTGGCAATTCAGCGAAAACGCCGACAGAATCTTAGTCACCAGCAGTTCAAACGTGCCGGTCACGGTATCCTACTTGTATGGACAGGCAACCGGATACACATCGGTAAACGGCAACTTTACCGACGGAATATATTCCGTCACCTCACAGGCCCTTCCCAAAGGGGATATCATCCCTCAAAGTTGTTACGCGTATCTGATTTTATCGGGTAAACCGCCTGTATGCAATAACAGCACAATCGGTTCGGTGACCATCACCATTGAAGATTAGGAAAGGAATGGAGTATGGAAGAGGGAAAAAAGAGAAAAAGGAAAATCCTGATTCTCATCATCTTATTGCTCATCGCAATTGCTTCCGCAACGGTTATCGTTGTTTTAACGGCGGATAACTCGGAACCGGCGGGTAATCCAAACATATACACTCCGGTACCGGAAGACCGGGGTGCTGCGCCTATCAACAGGGAAGACATAACCCAGCCACCCCTTGAAAGTCCGAAAGGCGGCGGCGCGGTTTCGCTGACCTATTCAAAGAAAGCGTCCGCTCCCAAAGGAGACGGCACCGCAAGAATCATGTTCCAAAACCCGGCTAAATCCAACAAGAGCATTGTTGTCCAACTGCAAATTGCCGACAAGGTGCTTTTGGAAAAGCTCGGGAAAACAGGCAGAATCGCCGCCGATAAAGCCAAAATTGATGATGTGCAAGACTATGACAGCGAAAAAAACCGTATGACTATTGCCGAATCGGGGCTGCTCGCACCCGGATATAAGCTTTCGGAACTTCAGCTAAAAGCGCTGCCGGACGGTACCGTTCTGCCAGAGGGCAGTTATAACGCGGTATATTACATCCTTACCTACGACAAGGACACCAACGAAAGAGCCACTGTCAATATACAGATTCCCATTACGCTGACGATAGCGGATTAATTTAAGACGGGATTGCTTCGTAAAGGGCTCTTGCGGAAAAAGGCCGGCAAAGGCGGCTGCTTTCTAAAAAAGAGTCTTCATACGAATAATCCATATAATCATCTATGGAAAGGAAATAAGACCATGAAAAAAGTACTCTCTATTCTTTTAGTCATCGCACTGTCTCTCTTTATTGCGACAACCGCCTTTGCCGAACCGATTGGCACTGAAGGAGGAAGCGCCAATAAGGAGGTTACAGGTACATATGTATCAGGCGGCACCGAGGATACAGTCTACAGCGTGGATGTAACTTGGGGCAGCATGGAGTTTACCTACACCGACTCTTTTATCGGAACATGGAATGCGATAACACATCAATACGACGAGCCAGTAGCAGCGGCATGGTCATGTGCTTCAGATGCCAACAAAATCACCGTCACCAACCATTCCAATACACCGGTTACCGCAACGATGAGTTATACGCCCGAAGCAAGCTATACTGAAGTCACAAGTTCGTTTACAAAGGAAAGCATTAGCCTGGCAACGGCTGTTAGCACCTCGCTGGAGAACGCCCCCACAGACAGCTCTTTGCTTACCCTTTCAGGAGCATTGGATAATATGGCAAATTCGACTGTCATCGGCTCGGTGACGGTTACCCTTAACTAAATCGATTAAAGGGAGCCAATATCATTTAAAAGTTACAGGTTACAGGCAGCGGATTTTCATGCCTGTAACCATCCCTGCCCGGATTTTTGTTGCCAAAAATCAAAGACCTATAATCTGACGCACTTCTGCTGTGAAGCTATTCGCCTCGTCCTTTGACAGCACAGTGTTCTTCAGATTATACGCGTAGATAAAAAGATACGGCGGTCGATTTTCCGACATTAATTAAGAAATCTCCAAAACACCGTATTTACGCTTAAAGCGTTGGATGACATTTCATTTGTAATACCTGTCTGAGCCGTCAATCGTAGATGACGGCTTTACTTTACTTTAGAATTCGAAAATAATCGTCCCATTTTCAACCCTTACGGCAGTAAAATCGATAATCTTTGCCATATAAGGGGTCTAAGCCTTCCCTAAAAATTTTTTTAGCTTACCACGCACTCAAAGCGGCTTAAGACAGGCACTAAGGCCTACATTGTCCTTAGCAGTTGGGCAATAGCCAGTGATCCACACAGAATTAGTGAAATATACCCATTCTTTTCCTGTCAAATCATTAAGCTTGTTACGCTCATCATAAATCCCTCGGTCACCCATATCAATTCCGTTAACACCAGGTTTTTTTTCTTAATCTCTTTTTTTTGCATATATAATAATCTCCTTTAGCTTTCCCTTATCATTTCCGTTTGAATTTGACTTGTATCTACGAAATGGCATAAAAAAGTAGTTTACATCAGCTATCTTTTTCAATTGATCACCAAGTTCTTGATAATTAATAATTCCGTCTGTATTATAGCTAATGTAAATATTCTTAAACCTTGCACGCTCTACTATATTAAGTAATGCCGGCAAGGCTTTATCTTTCATACAAAATGGTGACAATTTGTCCTGATATGGCCGTCTACCTGTTAACCCATAAATTGCAGGACTATCGTATTCAGTTACCGTTTCAAGAATATGATAATATGGAGGATATTGCCTGCTGTTGTAAGGCGGATCAAGATACAATATATCACCACTTACATCATTAATTATCTCAAATATGTCTTTATTAAAGCATTCATTATTCATTCCGTTATTTATAAAAGATGATGGGATGAGTTTAATAGGTTTATATTTTCGTTGGTCATCAATTTTTAAAAAAGCTCCATACGTTCCAGATATATTTGAAACGCGTGTAACCGCATTTACAAGATCAGCACACAAGAGATAAAACATATCCGAATTAATTTTGCCTTCTTTTTTCCATCTCTCAATACATCTCCTAATTGCATCTATCTTCAATGCGTTCTCGGGTGAAAAATAATTTCTTTGAAATTTCTTTTCTTTCGTCCCTTCTAAACAGTACTCGTAATAGATGAACCCTTCCTCGCCTTGAAGATTGTTGAGCTCATCAATTGCTTCATAGTAATTAATAAAGCAACAAGGTTCTTTATTTAACTTTATTCTTGCTAATTGGAGGGCGTATGAAAATGACATATAATCATTTGTAATTAACTTTGCTCCCAGTGATTTAAACATTTCTGCTACTACAACCGTACCTGAAAACAGATCAGCTACCGTAGAATCAGAAATGTTACCATATGTTTTACTTACTGT
>JBMNOU010000086.1:0-6453 GCA_050943215.1 Christensenellales bacterium
CACTTTATTGGTTATTATATGTCGATTTTAATCGTTTTTTGGCATGTCAAGTCGGATAGCAAGATATAAAGAAGGAAAAGCAAGTAACTATATCGAAGTTAAAAAAACATATCGTATTTCTTATTTAGGAG
This sequence comes from Christensenellales bacterium, assembly GCA_050943215.1. Taxonomy (GTDB): domain Bacteria; phylum Bacillota; class Clostridia; order Christensenellales; family SZUA-584; genus JBMNOU01. The sequence continues at coordinate 132 of JBMNOU010000086.1, forward strand.
GATTTCTTATGGATATCACGGACATTCGTATCAGAAGAATTGAAACTATTGGTAAACTTAAAGCTGTAGTGTCTGTGACTTTCGATGACATGTTTGCAATCCACGACATGAAAATCATTGAAGGACAAAACGGCTATTTTATCGCGATGCCGTCAAGAAGAACATCCAACGGAGAGTATAAGGATATCGCACATCCTATAAACTCTGAAGCGCGTGCACTGATTCAAACCGCCATACTCGAAAAGTTTGAAAGTTTGCCGGACGACGAAGGATACGCTTCTTTTCAGATGTAGTACTGTAAAAAAACAAGGCTTTCTTCCCGCAACATAAAAACGGGCTATTTGTGTTGAAGGCAATAATCATTTCATTTTTGTAAATATCATTCTTCCCGCAGCAGTCTGAATAACACTGGTTACAATCACCAAAACTGGTTTGTTCTGCTCGTTCCTGCCGCCCTCTACAACAATCATTGTACCGTCATCAAGATATGCAACGCCTTGCCCAGGTTCCTTACCTTCTTTGACCACGGTCACTTTCATCTCTTCACCGGGAAGCACAACGGGTTTTAATGCATTGGCCAGCTCATTGATGTTTAGTACCTGAACATTTTTGACAGCTGCGACTTTATTCAAATTATAGTCGTTGGTAACGACGATGCCATCCATATCTTTGGCCAGATAAAGGAGTTTTGAATCGACTTCTGTTGCTTCGTCAATTTCCGCATGAACAACCTTGACAGGCAAATTAAGTTCGGTCTGTATGCGCTTTAACACATCAAGACCTCTTCTACCCCTGTTTCTTTTGAGGTCATCCGAAGAGTCTGCAATATGCCTTAGCTCATCGAGAACAAATTCAGGTATGATAAGCGCCCCTTCAATCACTCCTGTATTGCAAATATCAAATATGCGACCATCAATAATCACGCTGGTGTCAAGCAGCTTTGGCCGGGCAAAAGATAAGTCTTTTGTTTTATCGATATCTTTATGTCTTTTAAAAAAACCGGTTTCAAGGAACTCCGGCTTGTGCCGGATCAATATTGATATACCAAGATATGAACAAATAATATATATGATGACGTTTACAACACCAGCAATCCAATCAATCAGAATGCTTTTGATAAGAACCGATAAAAGATATGCCACCACTAGGCCGAGGATAAGTCCGATAGCCGCGGGAATGACAATGTTTGCAGGAAGCTTAGCAATTCGCTTTTCAGCCTTATCGGCCGATTTAAAAATAAACGATACAATAGGCTTTGATACAAATAAAAATATAATACCGGATATAATGCCTGAACAGGCGAATACTGTGAAACTTAACCACTCAGCCCACATTCTATATACGTCTATAATGTTTATTTTTTTAAGCAGTTCAAATATAAGCGCTACTAGACCCGGGCCGACGAACAATCCCATCAATGTAATAAAAAACCTAGCAATATTCCTGCCCATTATTCACCTCGCAAAGTCTATGAATTATATCATTTGCGTTATAATATTTTTTATTTCTTCATCCTTCTTGTTGCTGGCAAGCGCAAGCTCTGAAACGAGAATCTGCATAGACGTTCCAAGCATCTTTTTCTCGCTAGAAGAGAGGCTTTTTCTGGTTTCGCGTTTTAACAGGCTTTTTATGACTGTTGCAATTTCATAAACATTGCCGGATCTCATCTTTTCAAGATTTTCACGGTTCCGGCGGTTCCAATTTGAGGATTCTTCAATATCGGAGATGTCTTTAAACGATTCGATCACACGATTATATTCATCACGCGATATGATTTTTCGCAACCCTGCTTTTTCAGCATTTTCAACAGGAACATTGACCTTAATATCTCCTTCGGAGAACTTTAGAACATAATAGCTTCTTTTTTCCTCTAAAAAAATCTTTTCTTCAATGGATTCAATATATCCTGCACCGTGCATCGGATATGAAATTTTATCACCTTCTTTAAACATCAAATGCCTCCTCCTTCTATATGATATAGCACAAGAAGGCCTTTGTCAAATAGGGGCATAGATTAGTACGGCTTGAATGTGTTTGAAAGCAGTCATAGCTTTAGTAAATCGGATTATTTTGATTTCACAAGCCAAAGAGAATCCGCATATTAATATATGAGACTTTTTATAACAATTAAATGTAGCATAAAGGAGTTTAAAAATGAACAATCGCTATTATTATTTATCAGCTGCCGCCGTAATACGAGGGGATTCCATTGCTCCTCGCCTTAATGGCAACGTATGGTTTTATGACACCCCGGAAGGGGTCCGGGTAGATGCCCAGATCTACTGCCTGCCGCCAAACGAAACGGGTTTTTATGGCTTTCATATTCATACGGAAGGTAATTGTGCCGGAACGGATTTTTCGGCTGCCCAAGGGCATTACAATCCGGAAAATACGGAGCACCCGATGCATGCGGGCGACTTTCCGATGCTTCTTGCGACCGATACAAAAAACGCCTGGCTTTCATTTATTACGACACGCTTTACCGTTCGGGATATCATCGGCCGTTCGGTGATTATCCATGAAGGCCGTGACGACTATGCAACCCAGCCGGCCGGAGATTCAGGAAGGCGTATCGGCTGCGGTATTATTTACTCCATTTAGGGTTGTTTACCTAGAATACATCGTTTTTCTGCCAGGCTATCTGTATGGCCCTTCTTTTAATAATATTTTAATACATTCGTATTAACGTGTCATAGATATTTATATGGACATTCATCAACTTGTAGGGTTAACTTTTCAGAAAATATGATACAATTATATAGCGAGGTGATTTTATGGCTGTATACGAGGCAACGGCTCTCGCTATGAGATATTGGTTTTTAATCGCAGCAATCATTGTTCTGCTTGGTGTGACGGGCATATCGGTAAAGGAATACCGGGAGAAAAGATTTGTATTAGGCGTTGCACAAAGTAGTATTGGATACTTAACCATTATTTCCGGGCCGGAAGATATCTTAAATGAAAAGATACAGCTGATGCATCAAAATACGATAGGACGGTCGAAAAGCGTCGATATTGTGTTGCGTGATTCGAGCATATACAAGGCACATTCTCAAATATATAGGGCTGAAAGCGGTGCGGTTTATGTCAATAGGCTGGGCAGAGGCGGGGTTAGTGTAAATGGTACGGGCATTGGAAACATAATGCAGGTATTTGACCAGGATATCATTTGTTTCGGCAATATTGTCACGAAACTGCATTTGAAAGAGGTTGAGTAGTATGGTGCTGGAAAGAAGGGGAGCGGGTGCGCTTCTTGTGTTTGCGATATTGTTTATGCTTTCGGCTTTCTCTCTTTTGGCTTTCAGGGGCGATAGCTTTGATCCGGGAATCATCGCATTAGGACTGGGGGCCACGCTTCTTGTGCTAATAGCCTACAATCTTGCGGCAATCATATTTAGGCATATAGATAGGATTACGCTCGTTATATGTTTTTTTCTGACAAGCATCGGGCTTGTTATGTTGGCGAGGCTTAATATAGAGACCGCATTAAGACAGCTGATATGGCTGGCGATCGGATGCTTATTGTTATTTGTCACGGTAATCATCATAAAACGTATCATCGATTTCGGCAGACTAAACTACGTGTTTATGGCAGTATCTTTCGGCCTTCTACTATTCGCCTATCTGTTTGGCAACACCGTGGGCGGTGCGAGGAACTGGGTTAGCTTAGGACCGGTAACGTTTCAACCGAGTGAGATCTCAAAGGTGCTGTTTATCATTGTTTCTGCATATTATTTTGCTGAAAGGCGGCAGCGTATTTCATCTGCCGTGTATGCGGCTTACACCGGGATGTGCATTGTTCTGCTGGTGCTTTCAAACGACCTTGGCGGGGCCCTGCTTTTTGCGGGGACGTTCCTTATCATGTTTTTCACGGGTACCGGGAGGACATTATTGACATTCGCAGGGATCGGCGTGGCCGGTGCGGGCGCGGTTGCAAGCTATTACGTGATTCCACATGTCAAAGCGCGGGTAGAGATATGGCAGGATCCTTGGATATACTATAATACACAGGGCTATCAGATCGTCCAAGGACTGATGGCGATCGCGGCGGGAGGCGCTTTTGGCACAGGGCTAGGGCTAGGGTATCCCGAAGTTATACCAGTTAATGCCAGTGATTTTATTTTTGCGGCGATCTGCGAGGAGTTTGGTATTATATTCGGTATTATCACGATACTTTTATATCTCGTGTTTATCATCAGAGGAATGATCATCGCGATGAACGCTAGCGCTTGCTTTGACGCGCTACTTGTGTTTGGCGCAACATGCATGCTGTCGCTGCAATCGTTTATTATCATTGGAGGCGTGATCAAATTGATTCCGCTGACAGGTATTACACTGCCTTTTATCAGTGCCGGAGGCAGCTCGCTGATTGCATGCTTCACTCTTGTAGGTATTATTGAAGGCGTAGCCGTTAAAAACGGTGAGCGTGACGAACGGAAGATCAACGAGGCCGGGGGTGAAGTACTATGAAAAAAAACGTACTGAAAAAAAATATCCGCACACTGCTCATTGTTTTTATTGTCATGTTTGCATTACTAATCGTATATCTTGGCTACGTTAACGTCGTTTACGGCGAAAGATGGTTTGCGACCGCGTACAACCCAAGGATACAGAACATGAAAACAAATGTGCAGGTGGGCAATATCCTTGATCGTACGGGGCTTCCGCTTTTGTTTGTGGACAACGGTGAAAGGGAATATATAGAAGATAAAGGCATGCGCATTGCCATTGCGCATGTTGTTGGTGACGAGTACGGCTTGTCATATGGCGCTCAGACAATGTACGCAAAGTATCTATTCGGATTTGATAAGGACACGATCACCCGGATTGTCGATCTGCTTTCCGGTGAAGAAAGAACGGGAAGCGATGTGACGCTGACGATAGACGCTTTATTGTGTAAAACGGCGATGGATGCGATGAACGGCAACGACGGGGCGGTCGTTGTGATGAACTATCAGACGGGCGAGATATTAGCAAGCATATCGTCGCCTTCCTTTGACCCCGAGGATATGTCGCTGTTTCTTGAAGGCGGGGGGGATAGTGAGCTTGTTAATAGGGCATCTTCGGGGCTATATCCACCAGGAAGTACGTTTAAGCTAATTACGGCTGCAGCGCTGATTGACAACGGCATGGCTGATTTTAAGACAACATGCAAAGGCAGCATAATGATTGGCGGCAAAGAGATTGCATGTACTTCTAAGCATGGAGATGTAGGCTTGCATGATGCAATTGAACATTCTTGCAATGTGTATTTTGCCGAAGCCGCGGTTGCGCTGGGTACGGGGGCTCTTAAGGCGAAGGCTGATAAATTTCTTTTTAACACAAATTTTTTGTTTAGTGATGTTGTAATGGAAAACAGCATATTTAAAGCGGCGGCAAACGACTTAGACGCCGCATGGTCCTCAATCGGACAATACCATGATCTCATTACACCGCTGCATGCCTGCATGATCGCAGCTTGTATTGCAAACGACGGCGTAATGATGGAGCCCAAGCTTCTTAAGAGTGTTTCAAATAATACAAGCGAGACGTATGCGTTTAAACCAAAGACTGCCGCCACGCCGATGGATAACACGGACAGCTTTAAAGAGATGATGGTAGCTGTTGTTAAAAGCGGCACGGGAACGAAAGCTGCGATAGACGGCTATACCGTTGCGGGCAAGACAGGAACGGCGGAGATTGCAACCAAAGACGGGAAAGCCGCTCATGCCTGGTTCGTTGGATTTATTAATGATGATGACCATCCGCTGGCTATTGCCGTGATACTGGAAAAAGCAGGGTCAGGCGGAGCTAATGCGGCGCCTGTCGCAAAAAAGGTGTTGAAAAAAGCCATTAATCTTGGTTATTAATATGGACGATATTTTAGAGAAACTGAAAAACCTTCCCAAAACGCCCGGCGTCTATCTGATGAAAAACAGCGCTGGCAAGGTTATCTACGTTGGCAAGGCGTTGTCGCTTAAAAACAGGGTCAGCAGTTATTTTCAGAACTCCAGAAAAGATCCAAAAACAGCTGCAATGGTTGCAGAAATTACGGATTTTGATTATATACTGACCGAAACGGAAATAGAAGCACTGATACTCGAATGCAACATGATCAAACGATATGCTCCTTATTATAATATCTTGCTGCGCGACGACAAGCATTATCCGTATATCCGCATTGACTACAACGAAAAGTTTCCGAGTGTTTGCGTTACGCGCCGGGTCAAAAACGACGGTGCCAAATATTACGGGCCGTATATTGCGGCGCATATTCTAAACGACTTGCTGGACGCGGTCACGAAGATGTTCCCGATGCGCATATGTAAAAAAGACATAACAG
>JBMNOU010000088.1:0-6393 GCA_050943215.1 Christensenellales bacterium
CTCATCGCTTGAATGCGACATCTCAGGCTTTGCAAGACAGGCACTTTTTGCGGCACAGCCAGTTGACCTTGGCAGCCGATGCACTGTGTTTATGAACTCGAAAGTTAGGCAAGCCCAGAAAGAAGGCGCAACGCTGGATGGTATATCTGCCGGGCTTTCGTATTCCGTTATCAAAAATGCACTATATAAGGTGATCAAGCTAAAAGATCCGGATGATCTTGGCAAAAATGTCGTTGTACAGGGCGGAACGTTTTTAAATGATGCTGTACTGCGTGCGCTTGAGCTTTTAATTGGCCGTAATGTTATTCGTCCAACTATCGCTGGGTTAATGGGCGCTTACGGTATCGCGCTTATTGCAAAAGAGAGATGTCCGGCGGGCACGGTATCCGCTATTGTAACAAAAACTGCACTTTCTGACATGCGGATAACCAAAACCAATGCAAAATGCGGCAGGTGCGAAAACAACTGCCGTCTGACGGTCAATAATTTTGGAGATGGGCGTAAATTCATATCAGGAAACCGTTGCGAAAAAGGATCGGGGAGTAGCAGTCAGGGCAACCGTTTGCCGGATATGTATGATTATACATATAAACGCATGTTTTCGTATAAACCGCTCGATAAGGCGCAGGCGCTAAGGGGTGAGATCGGTATACCCCGTGTGCTTGGCATGTATGAGAACTATCCTTTCTGGCATACGTTTTTTACTGCACTTTCGTATAGGGTCACCCTTTCTCCGCACTCGACACGGACGGTATATGCGGCTGGTATCGAAAGCATTCCATCAGAGTCGCTTTGTTACCCAGCAAAGATCGCGCATGGCGCGGAACGCATGTTGATCGATAGCGGAGTCAAGACAATATTCTTTCCATGCATTCCGTACGAAATAAAAGAGCAGAAAAAAGCGGACAATAATTTTAATTGTCCCATTGTGACGTCTTATCCCGAAAACATTAAAAACAATATGCCTGAAATCAAAGAAAACGGCGTGAATCTGATAATGCCTTTTTTACCAATGGACAATCCCGGCAAGCTCAGCAAACGCCTCGCGGAAGAATTTCCGCACATACCGGCGTTTGAGATAAGGCGGGCCGCAAAGCTCGCCTGGCGTGAAAAATATGCTTTTCAGGCCGATATCCGACGCCAGGGCGAGAAAATTATTGCAAAGGTAAAACGCGGTGAAATACAGGCCATTATTCTCGGCGGCCGCCCTTACCATATCGATCCTGAAATCAACCACGGGATATCCTCTATAGTAACCTCTCTCGGATTCGCCGTGCTGACTGAGCAGAGCGTTGCGCATCTTGGTAATTACAGGCCGGTGCGCGTGCTTGACCAGTGGATGTTTCATACACGAATCTATTCTGCGGCGCATCTTGCAGGTAAAATCGATGGGCTTGAGCTTGTGCAGCTAAATTCCTTCGGATGCGGCCTTGATGCCGTTGTCACCGACCAGGCAAACGAGATACTGAAAGCTTATGGCAAAATATATACACTAATCAAGATCGATGAGATCAGCAATACCGGCGCAATAAAAATCCGATTGCGGTCACTTGCGGCCGCAATATCCGAACGCAAGAAAAAGCAAGGCTTTCATAAGATCACAGAAGCTGTCATAGACAAATCGGTTGAATACAAAAAAGTTGTGTTTGAGAAGTTCATGAAAAAAGATTACACTATACTCTCTCCTCAAATGTCACCAATCCATTTTGACTTTTTGCGCGCCGCATTTTTAGCCAGCGGATACCGGTTTGAGCTTTTACCGTCGGTCGATACCAGCGCTGTTGATGAAGGGCTTAAATACGTTAACAATGATGCCTGCTATCCTTCGATCATAGTCACAGGACAGCTGATCGAAGCGGTCAAATCCGGCAAATATGATACAAATAAACTGGCATGCATTATCTCACAGACAGGCGGCGGCTGCCGGGCATCCAACTATATCAGTTTTATCAGAAAAGCGTTGAAAGACGCCGGATTCGAGAACATTCCCGTTATTTCGTTGAGCGCGGGCGGCATAGAAAAACATCCCGGATTCAAGATTACCATCCGCCTGCTGCGGCGTGCGATGCGGGCGATGGTATACGGCGATCTTTTAAACAGGCTGACGCTCGCAACGCGTCCATACGAAGAAAAAGCCGGCGATGCGGACAGAGCCTGTGAAAAATGGCGTGAATTGGCTTTGGAAAACGTAAAAAACTTAAACGGCCGCCGCTTTAAGAGCAACATACTAGAAATGGTACGGGAGTTTGACAGCATACCAGTTGTGCAGAAAAGAAAGCCTGTGATAGGCGTCGTTGGCGAAATTTTGGTCAAATACCATCCGACAGCAAACAATCAGATCGTCAAGGTCCTCGAAGAAGAAGGAGCAGAAGTCAAGGTGCCCGACCTAATCGATTTTCTGCTTTATTGTGCATACAATATGAACTTTAAACATGAGAAGCTTGGACGGCCAAAGCTTTTTGCGCATTTTGGCAACGCAACTATTTCAATTATCGAGAATTCCAGAAAGCTGATGCGCAATGTGCTCGCCAAGAGCAAGCGTTTCTCCGCACCATCTTTTATTCACGAAAAAGCAAAGGCTGCTTCCGAGTTCCTTTCGATCGGTAATCAGACTGGCGAAGGATGGTTCTTAACAGGCGAAATGGCAGAGCTTATAGAGGAAGGCGCCGACGGTATCGTATGCGTTCAGCCTTTCGCGTGCCTGCCAAACCATATTGTCGGAAAAGGCGTCATCCAGCCTATCCGCGCAAAATTTCCAGATGCAAACATTGTCGCCATCGACTATGACCCAGGAGCAAGCGAAGTTAACCAACTAAACCGGATCAAGTTGATGCTTTCTTTGGCTCATGATAAGATAAACAACGTAATATAATACAGCAGTAAATAAACAAGCATAAAAAAAAGGCGGTGCAAAAAGCATCGCTTTTTTATTTATATTTTATGCTTTGCTCCTATGAGCGGCGCGGTGCCACCTGACCATATCACGTATCGTCTTGATCAGCGGGCGAGGCTTATATCCAAGCGTTTTCTGTGCTTTTTCGCTGGATATGCTGGAATTTGACATCAGCACGTCTATCGAATATTTAGAGAACACCGGCTTTTTGCGCGCAACCGCATAATAAATAGGCGCCATCAGAGCACAAGCCTTAATGAGAACAGCCGGAACCTTTCTTCTCTTAATCGTATTGCCTGTGCTTTGTTCGACCGCTTTTATAATCTGCTCTAGGCTTGAGACGCTGCCCGATATGATATATCCTTGACCCTTCTCACCGTATTTCCACGCCCGGTATATACCGTCCGCCACATCCCGGACATCTACAAAATCGTATTTGCCATCAAAATAGTACTGCGTTTTTTTGGCGTCAATATAGCCTTTTATTGCACTGCCTGTGTAAGAGGACTTAAAATCATACGGACCGATTACGCCCGACGGAAAAACAATTACAGCATCAAACCCTTTTTGCAGTGCATTGATAACCTCTATAGTGGCCATTGCTTTGGATTTGGCATAGGCGCCACATAAATTGCCTATATTTGAATCAAGTGTTTCGTCTATGTATCCGTTGCTAGGTATTTTTAATGCATGCACGCTTGATACATGCAGCAGCCTTTCTACATTCTTCTCGAGACATGCCTGGATGACGTTTTTAGTTCCGCCAACATTGATGTCATATACCAGCTTTTTACGCACTCCGGATATCTGAACAAGACCCGCCAGATGAAAAACATGCTCGCACCCACGCACCGCCGCGGATACAGCAAACATATCACGGATATCACCTCTTACGATCTCTTTGGCGTATTTTTCGATATACGATATATCTTCTTTTTCTTGTACAAATAACCTTAAATCTCTATACCCTTTTGAATAAAGATGCTTGACGAGCACGTTGCCGATATGGCCGCCCGCTCCCGTTATCAGAATCATGATGATAATCTCCTTTTATAAATAAAACATATAAAAAATAACAAACGGCAAGACATCATCATACTCTTATTATATACTCAAACACGGTAATTAGCCATTAACAAATTGTAAACATCACCCAATGATAACACCCGGCCTAAAAGATAAGGGTGTTTTTTGGCCACACTAATCTCTCATATTGTCCTCATTGATAGGCTGTACTAATACCTGCGCTTCCTCATCCGGGAAAGGAATTTGGGCTTGCTGTATATCCGTTACGGGTGGTTTTTGTATAGCCGATGCCGATTCCTGTCGGGCTGGCTTAGGATACGATTCCTGCTTTGGCTGCGAATATCGCTCTTGCGGCTGCAGCGGATACGTATGTTGTGAATAATAGTTAGGCGGATAATATGGCTGTACGTATTGCGCTTTGTAATATGGTTTTCCAAGGTGCTTCGGTATAAAAACAGCAATGCCTGAAACCGTAAACAGCAGTGAAGCAAAAATCATCGGCACAACCGTATTGGTATAAATAGCTGAAAGCAGTATAAAAAGCGCAGCAATAAACATCATTACGGCGCCAGCATTGGGGGCTTTCCTACATACCAGCGCGCCAATAAACCCAACAAGCGCAAACACGATGGTCATACCGACAATTCCCATAGACACCATGCCATGTAGCCCGGTTTTATAGATAAAAGCGGCTGTTTTTTCATATACCTCTCTGTCATTCACGACAACACTTCTTTGTGCTACCTCGTCTGCAAACGCGGCCAGGCCCTGATTACTGTAGTCAAGGTTTTCCGCATCCGTCGCGGCGAGTGCCATTTCATTAAAGGCAAGAACATGCTCATTTTTCATATTGTCTTTTATGTTTTCTATCGTATCCGACAGTATACCCGCTGGTACGGTATAGATCATGAACAGAGAAAAAATAAGCGCCAATATGCCTCCTGCATAACCTAAAACAAATGCTAGCTTTTTCATGACAATACCCTTTCGCCCGCTTTGGCTAACTCCTCGCCCTGCACAGCAGCATGGGCTTTTGTTTTAACGATCTGAAACACCCCGCCTAATATTAACAAAACCGACGCTAATGCCATCGGAACGATCGAGCTTGCAACAAGGCTAAATATGAGTGTCAGGGCTGCACCGGACAGTACCATCGAGCCACCCGCAATCCTATAGTTTTTTGCGAGCTCGGCCCCCGCAAGTGCTATAACCGAAGCAACAAGACAAGCAATCACACCGAGCCACAGCTTAGGCAAATATGACTCAAAGTCTTTATAAATACCGGCAAGGTCACGGTATGCTTCGATATCGTATTTCTCTCCGATTTTTTCAAGCTCGGACGCATCCACATTCTGCAGAATCTGCGTATAATTGTCCACGTAGTCACCAAGATCACTCTGAAGAAATGGTGCTGCGCCGTTATATTCGCCCAAGTATGTCCATATTTTACCCAGATCAGCTTTATTATCGGATATAAAATCGTAGACGTCATCCCATGCGTATAATACAGGGCCAGTTATTATCAGCAACACGGAAAACAGTATAGCCAACACACCGCCTACCAGGCTTATGACAAAGCCCACTTTGTTCACAATGGTTCCCTCCTTTTATTTATCTTTTGATTTTATGCGGTTGTCTTAACAGGCACTGTGGCCATCACAACACTGATGATAAATAAAACTGCAGAAAAAGACTGCCACGGAAACCCGAATATCAAAACGGCAATCATCGCGGCTGCCATGATAACAGCCCCAAGAATATTGTTTTTCAACACCAAAAGCGCTCCGATAAACCCAGCCGCATTGGCGGCCATGCATATAACCGCATACGTTTTTAGAACATCGGCAGGCTGTGCTTTTATCGTTTCTGTTGAATAAGGTAGTAGCATAAATATCGATAATGCAGCCAGCACGAACCCAATGGTGCCTGCAGTGATGCCAAACAATATCTCCGTTTTTCTCATTAGTTATACCCCAGCTTTCAATAAAATAAACCGGCCATAATCTTTTTTGTATTATACATCACCGGTTTTACAATATCAAACAGCTCAGCGCTATTTCTCTTTTTTATTATTCAATAGCCCAAAATAACACAAAACATCTTATAAATCATCATGTTTTATTGTTTGCGGTATTTCATTCGGGTAGCATTTCCTCCTCTGATATGTCTTTCTTCCTTGTTTTTTTTCAAGATTTTCGCCACCTGTTTTGCTGTGGAGGGTGAAATGATGCTTAGCCTTTCTGTCATATCTTTGTGCACCGTGCTTTTGCTCGTTCCAAAAGCTTTGGCTGCTTGTCTGACGGTCGCTTTGGACAGAAGTACATATTCTGCTATCCTCTTGACCCTATCTTCTATATAATCTTTCATAGGAAACCCCCTTCAACAGACTTTATTCATATGTATGTTGAAAAAGGGGCTTGTATGAGTTTTAACTATTATAAAAAATAGGTCTCGTTTTGCCGGGTACTCCTGTA
>JBMNOU010000089.1:0-6351 GCA_050943215.1 Christensenellales bacterium
TAAGATTTCCAAATAATCTTGAATAATACCATTAATAACAAATATATGGTTTACATGATCTATGTGCGTATAGTATAATTAAAGAAAAATGAGGTGGTACTATGTCCGAACAAAAAAATTCTTTAGGTATGGATGAAAAAACAGCTGGTTGGTTTGCTTACCTTCTTTCAGCCCTGAGCGGTATTATTCTTTTGGTATCAGAAAGAGACAACAGAACAGTACGAACACATGCATGGCAATCACTGATTATGGGTTGCTTTTTTATTGCGGCATATATCGTTGTCGCCATTTTAAGGGCAATTTTTATGCCGGTTAATCCTTGGGATTGGGCCATGTATGTAACTATGTTTACTTTCTGGGATGCACTTAATCTGATACTTGGGATCGCTTGGGTGGTTCTTACTGTGATTTGCATCGTCAAAGCGGCCCAAGGCGATTTGTTCAAACTGCCCGTTATATACAATAAGGCAAAAGATTTAAAATAATAATTAGTTTTTAAACGAATCAGAAAAGGGGACATAAGGAAATCTATGCCCCCTTTTTTATAAACGAAAGTTATTATTTAGGCATGCGCCGTAATATTGCTCTTCCAAGCAGTACCGCCAGCGTCATTTTGGCCATGTCTATAAAAAAGAATATCCCTGTAGACGATACAATTACATATCCCAGCGTAACGGGTTCTTTTAGATAGAGATTATAAATTATATACATATATGTAACACCGAATACATACATGGCAATAATTGAGACAATTGCTCCACCGATAATCTTTAACATCATCATCATTTTGCATTGCGGATGATTGTTTAGTTTTGACAGATTACTTCTGACAAGAACGCTGGTGATCGGTGCGCATACACAAAAACCAATAATGAATCCAAAAGAAGGGGACAAGACATAGGCAATACCCCCTCCGGTGGAAAACACAGGAAGCCCGACAAGCCCAACCGCCGCATATACCAGCTGTGCGATGAGTGCATATTTAGCCTCTAGCAATAAACCAGTAAGAAATACAAAAAAGGTTTGGAGCGTAAAAAAAAGTGGTGTGCCGGGGACAGGTATTTTTACAAACACCCCGCTAACCGTCAGCGCTGCGAATAGCGCGCATAATATTAACTGCTTTGTCTTCATGATGTGCCTCTCAGTGTAAACCGAAATATAAATTGAGTTTACAATTAAAAAATAAAAAAGTCAATGGTTGTTTATGCCAGCAGCAAAATGGTGAATTATTTAGGTTAGTTTTCAAATGCTAAAAATGTTTTGCAAGGTATTAGATAATAATGTATAATTCGTGGTAAGAATGGTTGATACAGTAACTTAACGGAGGTTTAGATATGCCCGAAGGCGATGAGCTTTTAGTTAAGCGTGCTCAGCAAGGGGACAGTACGGCTTTAGAAGAGCTCTTATTAGCTTACGAAAAAAGGGTATATAATTTAACCTATCGATTTATGGGTAACGAAGCTGATGCATATGACATGGCGCAGGAAGCACTTATTAAGATTTATAGGGGTATATCCACTTTTAAGAAGGAGTCGTCTTTCTCTTCCTGGGTATATCGTCTTTGCGTTAATACCTGCATGGATGGCCTGCGTAAAAAAAAGAGAATACCTCTGTCTCTTGACCATTCGATAGAACAGGGGATGTCATTTGAGGATCTCAGTATTGCTACGCCCGAGGCCCATGCGCTTTCTCTTGAGAGAAGCGAAGACATACAAAAGGCAATCAATATCTTATCGGATGTTCACAGATCCGTTATCATTCTCAGAGATATTAACGGTCTTTCCTATGAAGAAATCTCAAAATGTCTGGATGTCAGTGTCGGTACGGTCAAGTCAAGGATAAACAGAGGACGGCAAAGACTTAGAGAACTGCTTATTCATTGCTAAACGAATGGAACTAAAGAGTAATCTGGTGCGTCTAATATTCGAAAGAAGAAAGGCGCTATTTTTGTGGAGGGAAATATGAAAAAAGTCTATTTTGTTATTTCAGTATGTATTATTTTAACATTCATGTTGTTTGCCGGATGCGCAAGTACAAGTCATTCCAGCCCAGCTTACGATTCAGAGACGGGGTATGCGGAAAAAGCACCCGCTGTTGGTATGGATTTAGGCAAAAATGAAGCGGAAAGCCCTGCCGAAGAACAGACAGTTGCCCAATCTGAAGAAAGCGGTGGCCAAGGCGTAATACTTGACAGCGCAATATCCATACTTGAGCCGAGCGTTGATAGAAAAATTATTTACACCGGAAGTATTGAAACACGTACCAAAAATTTTGATGAAGATTATAAAAAAATACGGGATAGTCTGATAGAAGCAGGGGGATATATAGAGAACGCTTATGTATATGGTACCAAACCGCAAGACTGGAAGGATGAAGGCCGCTATGCCGAGATAACACTAAGAGTGCCAAGCGATAAATTTGACGCTTTAATGTCGATGCTCAACGGTCTTGGGAAAAACATTTCAAGTTCTATTAGCGGGGAAGACATTTCATTGACATACTTTGATACGGAAACTAAGCTAAGTACGCTTCGGATTCGGGAAGAACGGCTGCAGAAACTTTGGATCAAGCAGCTGGTCTTAAAGATATTATCGAGATCGAGAAAGAATTGGCCAATGTTTCGTATGAGATTAAGCTGCTTGAGACGAATCTTAGGGATTATGACAGCCTGATTAACTTTTCAACGGTTACGATTTCGCTCCAGGAAGAAAATGATATTGCGGGAGTGACGCCTTCTGATGAAAGTCTCGGTTCCCGCTTATCAAACGGTTTCTTTTCAGTGCTCAATGCGCTCGCCGATTTTGGTGAAGGATTAATCATCTTTTTTGTTGCAGGATCACCGATTATAGTACCGCTGGGTGCTATCGTCGT
Source organism: Christensenellales bacterium (assembly GCA_050943215.1). GTDB lineage: Bacteria > Bacillota > Clostridia > Christensenellales > SZUA-584 > JBMNOU01. The sequence continues at coordinate 2,872 of JBMNOU010000089.1, forward strand.
TCTCATCATTATATTGGTCAGGAGGTCGAATAAGAAGCGCCGTAAAGATGCCATTCCAAATACAACAAATAACGGCCAGCAAGGAGGATCTAATAATGAAAAATAAATCAATATGTACCGTGATTGCAATCATCGTTTTGGCAGCGGCGTTAACCTTCGCGGGGTGCTCAGCAATTCCGGCAGCAAAATCGTCAGGATCAAACTCATCGGGCGGAATAACGTCGAGCATAGTGGCCGTCGGCCCTGACGGAAATATCATTACGGCAAACAAACTAACAGTGAGTGCAACGGGAAGTACGAAAGTCATGCCCGATGTTGCATATGTAACTGTTGGGGTGATCACCCAAGGTAAAGACATTAAAAAGGCGCAAAGCGAGAATAAAAAAATGATGAACGTAATGTTTGATGCATTAAAAAAAGCGGAGCTCACTGATGACGATATTCGAACGACCAACTATTCTGTCTATCCTATATATGACTACAAAAACGGCAGTGGAAAGATTTTAAGATATGAAGTAACAAATATGGTCGAGCTGACAATAAATAATATTGATAATATAGGCGACTATATCGATATCGCGGCAGACAGCGGGGCAAACACCTCTTATGCGATAACCTTTGATCTGCTGGATAAAAATGAACATTATAATACCGCACTTGCAGATGCGCTAAATAAAGCTAAAAGCAAAGCGGATACTATTGCTTTAACTGGAGGATATACAATCGTCGATACGCTAGAAATAACGGAAAACTCAAATATTTATCAGCCATATCGGGATTATGCTGAAGCGGCAATGGCGGATGAAGACACTACACCAATCAGCGCCGGAGAGCTTGAAGTAACTGCAAAAATCACGGTTATATATGAAATCGAATAATATTAGCATGTAAGCCGGTTTAACGACCGGCTTTTTTTGTGGATTCATAAAAATATAGCTATTGTGCCAAGATATATTACGGAGGAAATTATTATGGAAAGTTTTGCACCAAAAATCATTTATGTTGAGAGAGGCTGCGAAGCATATGAACTTGGCAAGAATCTGATAGAAAAGTATGCGGATACAGAAATGGTTTGGATAGAAGATCATAACCGCATATTAGAACTTCGGGAAAGGCCTGATTCAGATTTCCCGCGGCTCAAGGATATTTTGGTGCTGGGCATACGCAAATCACTCACATACAGGAAAAACAACAAAACGTCGGATTATCTTGTACCATACACTTCTTCGGGATGCAGTGCGATGTGTTTGTATTGCTATTTAGTTTGCACCTACTACAAATGTTCATATTTAAGGGTGTTTGTCAACCGGGAACAGATGATGAAAAAGCTCAAAGATTCTGCGCGCAAATACCCGGGCAGTGTTTTTGAAATTGGGAGCAATTCTGATTTGGTATTGGAGAATGTAGTCAGCGGCAATCTCGAATGGACAATCAGACAGTTTGCCGATGTAAAAAATGCTAGACTGACACTCCCGACAAAATTTGACATGATAGATCCGCTGTTGCGTATCGATCACGGACAAAATGTAACAATACGGATGAGTCTTAACCCTGATGAAATCATTAACCGGATCGAGTTTAGGACATCCAGGCTTGATGCGCGTATTGCTGCGATAAATAAATTGTATCAGGCCAATTACACCGTAGGCATATTGATTGCACCGATTATATTGATAGAAGGATATGAGAGGATGTACAAGCAACTGTTTCAAACGATGGCGCAAAAAATTCTGCCGGAAATTCTTAAAAGCGTATCGCTTGAGATTATATTCATGACATACGGTACGGTGACGCATGGGATTAACAAGCAAGCTTTCCCACGTGCCGAAGAGCTATATAATGGGGATACAATGTCATACTGCGGCAGGCATAGATACGGATATACAAAGGATACGAAAGAAAAGGCATTGTCTTTCCTAAAGGTTTGTATTCAACAATATCTGCCAAATGCAAAAATTGAGTATATTGTTTGATTTTTATCAGTATCAGTACCTTGAGTATCGAATTATTGTAAAAATTAAATATTAAGTTATAATGACGGTATGGAGGGTTTTATGCTGAATAAAAACGATATCGTTAAAATTCATATTGATGATTTATCCATAGAGGGAGCGGGCATAGGCAGACATAATGGGTTTGCCGTTTTTGTGCCTAAGGCTTTGCCGGATGAGACGGTAAGCGCAAAAATTATTAAAGTTACAAAAAGTTATGCCGTTGCTCATTTATTAAGCGTAGAACAATTTTCAGCGCATAGGATAAAGCCTTTTTGCAGTGTATTTGAAACATGCGGCGGGTGTACATTGCAGCATATGGATTATAGAGGGCAGCTTAAGTTTAAAGCCAGGTATATCAAAGAATGTTTTAAAAGGCTGGGCGGATTTGATATTAAGGAGCCCGAGGTTTTGGCAGCAGATAATATTCGAAATTACAGAAATAAGGCTTCATTTCCGGTATCTGAAATAGACGGTAAAGTTAAAGCCGGGTTTTATGCGCGGCGCAGCCACAGACTAGTAGATAATGATTGCTCTATACAAAAACAACCGATAAACGATATTAAAAACGCTGTTATAGATTGGGCAAACGATAATGGTATTTTGGCATATGATGAAACAAAAAACAGTGGGGCGCTTCGTCATATTATCGGCAGGCAAACATCCACTGGTGACTTGATGGCTGGTATTGTTATGCGCGGCAAAATTGATGAGAAGTCTTTAGTATCAGCCTTAAAAGATATATCTGGTATAAAAAGCATTGTTATTAATACAAACAACAAGAAAACAAATACAATCCTTGGCGGCAATAATCATACGGTTTTCGGTAATTCTTATATCACTGAAAATTTTAACGGATTAACATTCAGGACTGGGCTGTCAAGCTTCCTTCAAGTCAATCATGATCAGGCAGAAAAGCTTTACGACAAGGCGATTGAATTTGCCGGTATAACAAAACATGATATCGTTTTTGACTTATTCTGCGGTATTGGAACACTCTCTTTACTCGCTGCAAAAAAGGCCAAAAGAGTGCTTGGTATCGAGTATGTACAAAGTGCTGTGACTAACGCAAAGGAAAATGCAAAGCTTAATTATATCAGCAATGCTATATTTTTGGCGGGTGATGCTGAGCAAATGTTAGATCAAGGCATACAGCGTATGGGTAAGCCGGATATTATGATATTAAACCCTCCTAGAAAAGGTTGTGACTGTTCATTAATAGAAAAAAATGCAGCGATTTTACCTAGACGAATTGTTTATATTTCCTGTAACCCCGCAACCCTTGCCAGGGATGCCTCGATATTTTGCAAACATGGATATTCACTTAATAAAATAAAAGGAATTGACATGTTTCCTCACACAACGCATGTGGAGTGCGTGGTCTTGATGACAAGAAAGTGAATCAGGATAGTCATGGAAATGCAGGTAAAGAAAGCAATTCTGTCAACTCGACTTAAACTATTGATGTGTGTAGTAAGCGGCTAATAAT
>JBMNOU010000090.1:0-6339 GCA_050943215.1 Christensenellales bacterium
GATAAAACTTGAGGAAAAAATGTTTAAAGCAGCAAGGATCCAGGCTATAAAAGATATCATAACTGAAAGAAAACAGGCAGATGTAGCAACACTCAGTTCTATACTTGGGGTTTCTGAAGTAACCATAAGGAAGGATCTGGACGAGCTACAAGATATAGGCATAATCATTAAAACCCACGGCGGTGCTTTATATAATGAAAAGTTTCATGATACAGAAGAGATTAATGGAGTCCCGTATAATAAAGATAAAGAATATATAGGATTAATAGCTGCGCAAATGGTAAAGGAGCGTAATGATATTTTCTTAGGGCCAGGAGGGACTTGTTATTATATAGCCAAAGCTCTGAAAGAAAAAAGAAATATTAAAGTTGTAACAAATAATCGTCTTGTTTTAAATGTACTCGCGGAAAGTCCGTATGTTGATGTTATTCTGACAGGCGGACAATTTAACTCTGGGATAAATGCAATGACAGGCGATATGGTTCATAAGGCTTTAAAAGATATATTACTCGACAAAGCTTTTATCAGTGTCAGCGGTGTACATTTAAAATACGGCTATATGGTTTCTAATGAAGAGGAGTTGAAAATATACAAAACAATCATAAATATTGCAAAAGAGGTCATTATTGTTGCAGACCATACAAAGTTTAACACCACTTCTTTTTTAAAACTCGGGCCAATTAATATCGTAAATAAAATTATTACGAACAAGAATATACCTGCAAATTATAAAACAGTGTTTTTTGAGGAAGGTATTCAGATTTTTACATCTTACGATATAAAATATTCAGAAAAAGAGTGAAAATATGAATCAGGAAGTACTAAGGATAAAAGATATATGTAAAAACTATCCCGGAACGAAGGCATTGATAAACGTGAATCTAAGTCTTCAAAAGGGTGAGATTCACATCGTTTTAGGAGAAAACGGAGCGGGCAAGTCAACTTTGTTAAAAATACTTGCCGGTGCCATTATAAAAGATTCCGGAGTTATAATAATAGATGGAATACCCGCAGAAATCAATAATCCCAAACAAGCAGGGGATTTAGGGATCTGTTGTGTTTATCAAGAACCAGAGCTATTTCCGGATATGACAGTTTATGAAAACCTATTTTTAGGCAATAGTTTTCTTATAAAAAATTTTTTGGGCCTGGCACGAGCAGATGAAAAGAAAATGGTGGAGATAACTAAGCACATCTTCGCTAAGATGAATATTAATATTAACCCATATGAAACAGTACGAAATTTAAGTTTTGCGTTAAAACAGTTTTTACAGTTGGCACGTATTTATGTCAGAAATCCAAGGATTATATTAATTGATGAGATATCAGCTTCTCTAAATGAGATTGAGATTAAAAAAATATTTGATATATTGAATGAATTCAAAGAAGAAGGCAAAGCCATTTTATACATGACACCAAAAATCGCTGAAGCAAAATCAATTGGCGATATGGTAACGATATTAAAAGATGGCAGAGAGGTTTTAACGGAAAAAGTTAAAGAAATTATGCCGGATTCTTTAATTAAACTGATGTTAGGAGAGGATTTAAAGAATCGATATCCGAAACTGAATGTTGATATAGGCAGAGAAGTGCTCAGAGTTGAAGGCGTTTGTGGCAAAGCTATTTCAGACATTAATTTTACATTGTATAAAGGCGAGATACTTGGTGTGGCGGGCCTGATGGGAGCAGGCAGATCAAATCTCGCTAGAACCATTATAGGTCTTGATAAAATGAGTAACGGGAAAATATTTGTCAATGCAAAAGAGGTTAGGATAAGGTCTCCGCTGGACGCGGTAAAAAATGGTATGGGTTTAATTTCTGAGAACAGAGACAAGCAGGGTTTACTGCTGATGTCGAGTGTTGCTGAGAATATAACATTGTCCAACTTGAAGTTGGTATTAAAACATAGAATCATTTCAAGCAATAAAGAAAAAATATTAGTAAAAGATCTGGTCGATCGACTGGATATCAAGGTCAATGATATTGGTCAGGAAGTAGCAAGTCTGAGCGGTGGAAATAAACAAAAAACATTAATAGCTCGATGTCTTTGCTCAAACTCCAAGATTTTCATATTTGATGAGCCGACAAAGGGCGTTGACACTGCTGGCAAGATTGAGATTTATAATATTATGAACGAACTATTAAGAAAAGGAGCATCTATTTTATTTATTTCTTCGGATTTTTCTGAACTTGTTGGCATGAGCAATAGAGTACTTGTGATGAAAGACGGCACATTCATAAAAGAAATACCACGCGACAAGTCTAGTATAAAGACTTTATTTTACTATGCAAGCGGCAGTCCTGTTGAAGATGATGACCAATAATAGTAACATACGAAATAAACAACAATCATCCACACCTTTAAGGGGTGGTCTTTATTGGAGCCATATAAGGGCCTACTACCAGCAATGCCTAAAGGCATATTACGGTTCAGCCAACCGCGCGGGGCTAGTTACCGGCAACCCTTAAGATGTACCCTTTGATCTGTGCTGCGCTGCACTTGGGTGGAATCCTCATACACATATGTATATGGTCTATACATGCATCAGCTTCTATGATTTCTATCCCTTTATATTAACATAATTTCTACAGTATTGTACTTATGTCTTTCTGGTATTTCCCATAGATGATCTTTCCCCGGTACTTTGGCGCCCATACTATGTGATAACTGCAATTCCACTTTATGTGTTCTAAGCTGACATCCATTTCGTACTCCTTTACTATTTCTGCAGAAGCCGGTCAACTTCTCTTTATAGTTTAGGAGTGCTTTACCATGCTTCTTTTCTGACTGGCCTCGCCTTTTTTAAACTCCCACATAGGGTATTCGCTGACGCAAAAAAGCAGTGCCTGTCATTATAACCGGCACTGCTTTTTTTATACTATGTTTTTCGTATTAGCATATAAGATTTAACTTATAGGTATGCAGACAATCTCTCATTCAGCGCTTTTGCTTTTTCTATAGAGTCAATAATATCGTATCCGCTGTCTGTTACCAGTTCATAATCTTCACCATCAAGCACCTGTATCAAGATATCTACCGCACCCTTGCCCATATTATCTGGGAACTGTGCTGTGTTGGCGACTTCAGATCCTGCTATTACGAGATCAAGGCCGTCTTTTGTACCATCGTATGCGATGACATCGACTTTATCCTGAACGCCCGCTTCTTCAAGAGCACGTACACATCCGACGCCTAAAGCATCACATGCGCACCAGAACACTTCAACATCAGGATTTGCAGCCAGCATATTCTGTGTTGCCTTATAAGCATCATCAACAGCCCATTGTGTTGACTGTTCGGCAACAATATTAGCCCATCCATCAAGACCTTTATCCAGACCGAACTTTCTCTTATCACCATTATCATGGCCTTCAGCGCCATTGATCTTAGCAAGCTTTACGCCTTCAGCATAATTTTCACGGATCCATTGACCTGTTGCAATTGCAGCAGTGGAGTTATCTGTTCCAATGTAGGGAACCTTTTCATATCCGTCTGCAACAAGAGCATCCTGGTCAGCGTTGCTGTCCATCAGAACGATCGGCAATCCCGCATCCTGGCATTTCTTGATGCATACAGCAATACCGTCCTTTGATACAGGAGCAATAACTATGCCGCTATATGTTCCGTTTGAAATAAGATTTTCAACAAGCTCGACCTGCCCGGCCATATCGGCCATGCTGCCGGTACCGGGTGCCATGATAACGCCCTCGACACCAAGTTCATCACATCTAATCTTAGCGGCATTAGACATCATAACCTGATAGGGGTCATTAAGGGCCATCGGAACAATGGCGATCTTGTAATTTGCTTTAATCTCTTCGGACGTTTCAACTGATTTTGTCTCTTGAGACGTATCAGCTGATTTGTCGGGTGTTGCTGTTGATCCACCACAGCCTGCAAATGCCAGTACGAGCATAAGCACCAGACAAATTGCAATCATGATTTGGAACTTCTTCATTTCATTTCCTCCCTAATAGATTTTGTTATTTACTATAACCGCCGGAATGCTATTCAGCTTTTCTTTCCTTCGCTTTATCTGCAAACACGGCGACTACAATCACAATTCCAGTAACGATCTGCTGGTAGAATGATGAAAAATCTAGCATCTGCAAACCGTTTTTGAGTATTGTCAGTATAAGTGCACCAACTAGCGTATTTACAAGTTTACCTTGTCCGCCTGAAAGGGCTATGCCGCCAATAACACAAGATGCAATCGCATCCATTTCATATCCGATGCCGGATGTTGGAGAAGCATATGCGAGTCTGGCCAAAAGCATCAATGAAGCGATGGTTGTGAAGAATCCTGCAAGCATATATACCATAACTTCCAGCCTTTTAATATTTATACCTGAGAGCCTTGCTGCCTGGGCATTACCGCCAAGCGCATAAACATAGCGGCCGAATCTGGTCTTACGCATTACGAATATCATAATTGCATATAGTATCAGTAAGCAGTACGCAAATGACGGTATTCCGAACCATGTCGAATTTGCAAAATCATTCATAATATGGGGAATGTTGGAGATAGGTTGTCCGTTGCAAAGCGCAAGTGCAGCACCCTTTGCCATACCAAGAGTACCCAGCGTCATAATAAAAGGAGGTAACTTACCGAAACTGATCCCAAGGCCTGTCAAATAACCGATCAAGCACCCTATAATAAGCATAAGGATGATAGAAATAAGGACAGGTATTCCTATCTGGACCATAAATACCGCAGCCAGTATACCGTTAAAAGCAAGCATTCCGCCCGAGGCAAGATCAATACCGCCTGTTATTATTACAACTGAAGTTCCAATTGCGATAATACCGATTATTGACGATTGAACAATTATGTTAGTAATATTATTCCACGTCAGATAGTTAACCCCGCGCAGGGCACACAACAAGGTAAAAATAAGTATTATTGCAACAGTACCAATATATAATGCAAGCGATTGGAAATTCTTTTTATTCTTTTTTACTGTAATCTCTTTATTACTCATTTTTTTCCCTCCATGTAATGCATACTCTAGAACATCCTGTTGGGTCAGAGACTCATCATTGTCTAGAATAGCTGAAACTTCTCCGTCCCGCATGACGATAATTCGATTGCTCATCTTCATTATCTCGACAAGGTCAGATGATATCATTAGTATCGAGGCGCCTTCTTTTAGAAGATCGAGCATTATATTATAGATTTCATCCCTTGCTCCGACATCGATGCCTCTTGTTGGTTCGTCGAAAAGATAGACGTTTGCATTATGGGCTACCCATTTAGCTACAACAACTTTCTGCTGATTTCCGCCTGAAAGCCTTTTTACCTCCTGTAAATGGTTCACAGCCTTGACTTTCAATCTTTCCATATATTTTTCAGCGTATTTCGGTATTTTGCGAAGTTTAAGGATTCGGCCTCCAAGCTGGCTCAGATTAGGCAATATAATATTATCGCCTACAGTATGTATAAGGGATAATCCCTCATCCTTTCTATCCTCACTCAAGTAAACGATACCATTTTTGATCGCATCAGGAATATTATGGTTTTTTATTTCTACATTTCCGTTTTTACATGTTACCTTGCCTGCGGTTCTTCTATATGCACCGATAATACATTTTGCTGTTTCGGTTCGCCCTGAACCCACCAGACCCGCAATTCCAAGCAGTTCACCTTTTTTGAGCTTAAAACTTACATCTTTAAGTAGGTTGCCATAATATAGCCCTTCAACTTCAAGAGCGATTTCATCTTCCTTTACATAGGGATTACGGATACGCTCAAACGTAACCTCTCTGTTTACCATAAGTCTTGTCAGCTCTTCTGTATTTGTTTGAGATAGCTCCAAGGTTTTAATAAAATGGCCGTCACGCAGCACGGTCACTCTATCACCGATTTCGAAAAGCTCAGACATTCGGTGGGAAATATAAACGATTCCAATTCCTTCCGATTTTAGTTTTCTGACAACTTCAAACAACCGATCAGTTTCCTTATCCGTAATTGCCGCCGTAGGCTCATCCAAAACCAACACGCGTACATTACTAGAAAGAGCCTTGCATATTTCAACCATTTGTTTTTGGGCGATGCTCAGATCTTTAACCAATGTTCGTGGATCCAGATCTAAACCGATGATATTCATGACTTCTTTTGACTTTTCGATCATTTTAATTCGATCTATGACCATTCCCTTCATCTGCTCTTTTCCAAGCAAAATGTTCTCATAAATAGGGACATACGGGTTTAAATTGAATTCCTGATAGATAACGCTGATACCTTTATCAATCGCTTCTTTAGGAGATGAGACGTTAAATTTTTCACCATAAAGAAAAATCTCACCTTGCTCTTTCTGATAAGCTGCGGAAAGAATTTT
>JBMNOU010000092.1:0-6139 GCA_050943215.1 Christensenellales bacterium
ATAATATTTTTGAAACATGTTTATTTTTAAAATGTTTTACACTTATGTTGCAAATGCAACAGCGCTACCTGTTTAATTATGTTAATGTTTAATTAAGGTAATAAATAATAAATGATAAATAAAGATAGGAAGGCGGCAATACAATGATAGAAAAAAAATATGTGTTTACCCTCTCCGAAACAAAAACAATCGAGCGTATTATAGAAGACGACCATGTGGGAATCAATCATATGGTGCTGGCAAAATCCGAGGCTCTGCCTGAGCATCATTCAAATTCCAACGTCTATTTGATTATAATCCGCGGTCAAATAACGTTACGGCTTGATGATCAGACAGGGCATATCTATCCGGCCGGTAGCATCCTGTCCATTCCTTTCAAAACAAAAATGAACATAAGCAATGATTCAGAAGAGATCCTGGAGTTTTTTGTGGTGAAAGCGCCAAGCCCTAGGAATATGCCTAACTAAAAAACAATGCTGAAAACCAAAGCCTTTGGTCTTGAGCGTCTCCGGAAAAAAAGAGGGGCCTTAATATTCAAGCCCCTCTTTTTTCAGCTATTATTTTCGTTTTGGTTTTTGTGCATAATCGCTCATTACTTCCTTTAAAATATCCACTGTTTCCATTGAATCAGAAAGTTCCTGTTTAAGTCGGCTCAATTCTGCCTCAAGTGCCAAGACCCTTACGGATTCCAAATCTTCATGAACTCTCCGCGCAGCTCTTACACTAGGGGCTTGTTTTTTTTTTGTTTCACCTTTATTCCGTGTATGCTCTGTCATCAGTTCCACCTCATTTTTTAAATATTCTTCGTCCAAATATTCATTAAAGCGCCCGCGTTTTGTATAATGTGTATGCAATAACTCATGAGAAACATGACTATTTGGATATTCAAGAAAATCTTCATAAAGCTTCTTAACAGACGGATTTTCATGAGACTTGCGTATTGTTTTTCCCTCATCTTCATCGTATATACCCTTTAGCCTCTTTTCGCGGACATCGGGGTCTTTCGACCTTGGCTGGCCGCCGCCCATAATGCAGCCGTTCGGACAGCCCATGATCTCGATAAAGTGATACAAAGACTCACCACATTTTACCTGATCCATCAACTTCTTAGCGCCGCTCAGACCGCTGGTCACGGCTACCCTGACAACAAAACCATTTAGGAAGGCATAATCCGGCAAAGGATCTTCGATCTTTATTTCAGCTGTTTTGATTTGTTCGAAGCCAACAATTGGCGTTACATGCAGTCCTTCAAAAGGAAGCTCCCGCCCGGTCACTAACTCGTAAACAGTCCGAAGTGCCGCTTCCATAACACCGCCCGTTACTCCGAAAATATCGGCAGCGCCCGTGGACATGCCAAGCGGGTTATCGAACTCTCTGTCTTCAAGGGAAGAAAAGTCGATCCCTGCTTCTCTGATCATCTGACCGAGCTCTCTTGTTGTAAGCACAGCGTCGACATTCGGGTACCCGTTATTTTTCATCTCATACCGGTTAATTTCGAATTTTTTAGCCGTGCATGGCATAACCGAAACAACATACATATCTTTGGGATCCACCCCGATCTCTTCTGCGTAGAACGATTTGGCCAGCGCACCCAGCATGGTATGCGGAGATTTGCATGTGGACAGGTGGTCAAGCTGATCCGGATACATATGCTCGATATATTTGATCCAGCCTGGGCTGCACGATGTAATGATAGGCAAGGTCGCCCCTTTGCCTGTCAGTGCTGCTTTGACACGCGATAAAAATTCGGTGCCCTCCTCAAGTATTGTCAGATCGGCCGCAAAATCCGTATCGAAGATATCGTCGAATCCGATTGTCTTTAGCGCCTGTGCCAATTTTCCCGTTACCCGGAAACCCGGTTCGTATCCAAATTCCTCTCCGATTGCTACCCTTATGGCGGGCGCAACCTGTACGATACACCTTTTGCTCTTATCGCTGAGCGCGCGCCATACTTTCTTAATCCCATCCGTCTCCTTTAAAGCGCCCACCGGGCAGACCACCGCGCATTGCCCGCAGAACACACAGTTGTTTGTACCTAAAGGCAGATCCATTGCAGGACCGATCACCGTCTGGAATCCTCTGTTCTGTGCGTTGAGTACACCGGTGCCCTGAATTTGATTGCATACCGTCACGCATCGCCGGCAAAGAACACACTTTGACATATTTCTTGTTATGGATATAGATGATTCAAGGTTATATTCCGAATGTTCACCGTCAAAGCGCGTCTCGTCCACACCGAGTGTTTTCCCGAGTTCTTGTAGCTCGCAGGTTTGATTGCGTGTACAGCTTAAACAATCTTTATCATGATCGGACAACAACAGCTCATATAATACGCGCCTCGCATGACGGACTCTCTCGGAATTTGTATGAATAACCATACCCTCGGACACCTTAACAAGACATGACGCCTGAAGGGTCTTCGCCCCTTCCACCTCTACGACACATATCCTGCACGAACCAAACTTATGAACGTTATCAAGGTGGCAAAGGCCGGGTATATGTATACCGATGCTTTTTGCCGCCTGCATAATGGTATAATCGTCCGGAACAGTTATACTTTTGCCGTTAATCGTTAAATTAACCATCTATAAACTACCTCCTTTCACAATGTAGGCAACGCATCGCTTCTGCCATTGCATTTAGTTTATGATAGCCTTGAATGACTTCATTAAAAGAATATTTGCGTGTTTCAGGATCAAGCATCTCGAGTGGAAACCGGTTGTGGGCTACGATATCATCATCATCTACGTATTCGGGTATCTCGATTAGCTCGCCTTTATTAAGCTTGCCCTTGCCGCCAAGGTATTTATCGATAGATATCGCTGCCTTTTTGCCATCTGCAATAGCCCGAATCACCTCATCAGGCCCGCGTGTAACGTCGCCGCCCGCAAAAACTCCTTCCATTGTGGTCATCTGTGTATCACTTTGCAGTATAAATGTCCCCCAGGGTGTTAATCCGATCTCATCCTTTCCGATGAACGGGAAGTCTGCGTATTGGCTGATCGCCGGAATCACCATATCGGTGTCCACTGTGAAGTTTGACCCTTCGACGAGCACAGAACGTCTCCTGCCTGAAGCATCAAAATCTCCAAGCCTCATTCTTATACATTCGATCTTGGCAACATGGCCATCACGTCCTGCAATAAAACGCACAGGTGCAACCAGTTCTATTATCTCAATGCCTTCTTCAAGTGCCTCATGCACCTCTTGTTCATAGGCCGGCATCGAATCAATCGTCCTCCTATACAGTATTGTTACTTTTTTTGCGCCAAGACGCAGGGCGGTACGCGCAGAATCAATAGCGGTATTACCGCCACCGATTACAACAACGTTGCTGCCCATTTGAATGCTTTGGTGGGTATTGGCTTTCTTTAAGAACTTAATCCCGTGCAGTACGCCCAAAAGGCTTTCGCCTGGTATATTGACCTTCTGCGGAAGCTGCGTCCCGGTCGCTATATAGATAGAATCATACCTTGCCCGAAGTTCGTTAAACAGTATATCTTTGCCCACTTCAGTATTGAGGTGGATCTTAACCCCTTCCTGCTCGATCAGCCTTACCTCATGCTCAAGAACATCTTTCGGAAGCCTGTACTCAGGTATGCCATATGCCAGAACACCACCGGCGGTATCGTGTGATTCATAAACATCCACATCATAGCCTATACGTGCAAGGTAGTAGGAGCAAGTCAGTCCAGAAGCGCCGGCTCCGATTATTGCAACGCTCTTGCCGTTCTTCGGAAATACGATATCCCGCGAGTAACCTTTTTCGTATTGCATGGCGTAATCTGCAACAAACCGTTTTAAGTCACATATGGCCAGCGCTTCGTCCACGGTCCGTCTTCTGCATTTACTTTCACACGGCCGTGTGCATATCCTTCCGCAAACGGCCGGGAACGGATTCTCCTGCCGAATGAGGTGATAGGCATCAATAAATCGGCCTGCCGCAATCAACGACATGTACCCTGGGACATTCACATTGGCTGGACATGTATTCTCGCATGGTGAGATGAACAGCTCAGAACATACACCCGCACAGCAATATTTGTTCTTAATATGCTCATCGTATTCTTCACGGAAGTATTTGATTGTGCTCAGCACAGGGTTCGGAGCTGTCTGCCCAAGGCCGCACATCGCGGTATCTTTAATCGTCTCTCCAAGCTCTATCAATAGCTCGACATCGCCTTCTTCTCCTTCCCCTTGGGTAATGCGTTCCAAGATTTCAAGCATACGCTTTGTGCCTATACGGCAAGCGGTACATTTACCGCACGATTCATCTTTGATAAAGTCCATGAAAAACCGGGCCGTATCTACCATACATGCGTCTTCATTCATTACGATCAGACCGCCAGACCCCATTATTGCGCCAAGATCTTTTAATGGCTCATAATCCGTCGGAATATTAAGGTTCTCGGTGGTCACACACCCGCCCGAAGGTCCGCCGATCTGCGCCGCCTTAAATTTTTTCTTGTTGGTTGTGCCGCCGCCGATTTCAAAAATTATATCTCCAAGAGGCATACCGATCGGCACCTCAAGAATACCCGTATTCACAACATCGCCGGCAAGCGCAAATACCTTGGTTCCCTTGCTATCCTCGGTACCCAGCTGAGTGTACCACGCGCTGCCTTTAGAGATAATCTCAGGTATGCTGGCATATGTTTCAACATTGTTGATAATGGTCGGGTTACCAAAAAGACCGCGTTGGAACGGAAATGGCGGTTTTTGCCTTGGCTCTCCTCTTTGCCCTTCAATGGAAGACATAAGTGCGGTCTCTTCGCCGCAAACAAAAGCGCCCGCACCAATTCTAATTTCGATATCGAATGAAAAACTGCTATCAAAAATATTTTGCCCTAACAGCCCGCTGCTCCTGGCTTCTTGCAGCGCAGCAGTTATTCTTTCCACGGCGATAGGATATTCAGCACGTATATAAATATACCCCATATTAGCGCCGATTGCGTAGCCGCCAAGGATCATTCCTTCGATTACTGTATGCGGATCACCCTCTATAATACTCCGGTCCATGAAAGCACCCGGGTCGCCTTCATCGGCATTGCAGACGATATATTTATTATCGTTGTCCTGCTTTTGTGCCGCTTCCCATTTGACGCCCATTGGAAATCCGGCGCCACCACGTCCTTTTATGCCTGATTTTTTGACCTCTTCAACAACCTCCTCGGGTGTCATTTCATGCAGTGCTTTATATGAGGCAAAATATCCGTCACTGGCAATATACGCTTCTACATTGCCGTATTCAATTGCCCCACAATTTCTAAGGGCAATCTTAACCTGATTCTTAAAGAAGTTGATATCATCAATTATGGGAACATACTTCTCAAGTGATTGATCATAGAACGTATACGGCTCAATAATCTGCCCGCCTATAATATGAGCAGTTACGATGTCTTTGACTTTCTGTTCGGTCAGCTCCGTATAAAATATCCTGCCAGGATCTATCAGCATCACAGGCCCCACCGAACAAGTCCCCATACACCCGGTCTCGTAAACTTTGACTTTGTTTCCTATTCCTGCTTTGTCAAGTTCGCTTAATAAGGTGTCACGAATAACCGCACAGTTGGAAGAAATACAACCGGCACCGCTGCAGACATATATTCTGAATGTGTATTTTTCTTTATGGTCATTATATTTTGTTTTGATTTCTTCAAGTCGTGTAATCGTTTTGATCCTGCCTGTTTTCATTCCGTTCACCTCCTATTCATTTTCGTATTTGGCCAAGATTGCGTTTAACCTATTTACATTAACCTGCTTATATACAACGTCATCTATCATCATGGCAGGTGCAAGCCCACATGCTCCGATACAGCGTGCGACCTCAAAAGTAAATTTTTTGTCCTCCGTCGTTTCGCCGATCTCAACTCCAAGTATTTCTTTTAGGCTTTCTACAATTTTTTTACCGCCTCTTACGTAACATGCAGTCCCGAGGCATACCCTGATTGTGTGTTTGCCGCGTGGTTTAGTAGAAAAGAACGAATAGAATGTGACAACACCGGAAACCTCAGACAATGGAATCTCCATTTTGTCTGCAATAAAAATCTGCAGATCAAGTGGTAAGTACCCGTATATTTCCTGAGCAAGGTGAAGTACCTGTATCAAACTCCCCTTCTTGTCTTTATACAGGTCGATG
>JBMNOU010000093.1:0-6082 GCA_050943215.1 Christensenellales bacterium
TCACTTAAAATATAGTAATATTATATCAAAATTTATAGTATGTCTTCGGGGTAGGGTGCAATTCCCTTACCGGCGGTGATAGTCCGCGAGCATTTTGCAGATACGGTGAAATTCCGTAACCGACAGTATAGTCTGGATGAGAGAAGGAACGCAAAAATGATTATTGCGCATTTTGCTCTGAAGTATACTTCGGGGCTTTTATTTTGCTCCGAGGAAAGGAAGGCCACAATGAAACATAATAACCCCACAAGAATGCTTACCACGCTATCGGTTCTTACGGCGTTCTCGATTGTATTGATGCTGCTCATACATTTTCCGATATTCCCGGCAGCTCCTTATCTTGAATATGAACCGATGGATGTTCCTATTTTAATCGCGGGATTCGTATATGGTCCTCTGGCAGGTATTGCTGTTACAATAGTCTCAAGCCTTATACAAGGATTAACTGTTTCGGCCGCGGTAGGGGGATGGGTCGGCATATTGATGCATTTTATTGCATCCGGTACGCTTGTTATTGTCGCTTCATTTATTTACAGAAAAAATCATAGCTTAAAGGGCGCAATTATCGGACTTATCGCTGGTACGATTGCCATGGCGGCTATTATGATCCCGGCGAATCTGATATTCACTCCGGTATTTAACGGTATCCCTGTTGATGCAGTCAAGGCGCTGCTTTTGCCGATCATCATTCCGTTTAACCTTGTCAAAGCGGGAATTAATGCTGTTGTAACCTTCATTATTTATAAACCATTAAGAAGGTTCGTGATAAAAAACGTTTCGAAAAAAACGGTAACTTCATAATTATAGTTTTTATTTATGGCGGCGTTGATTTACAGACCATTATCGGGTATACTTCATATAATATATTGCAGTGACGGGAGTTATTGTGAAAAATAGATACGTTTCACGCAACGCCGCCGAGACGTTTGCACTCGGTAAAAAAATGGGAGAATCGCTCAAAGACGGTGATATCATAGCATTGCACGGCAGTCTAGGTGCAGGCAAGACGGTACTTGCAAAAGGGATTGCCTGCGGACTAGGGATAGAGGAACAAATTGTAAGTCCTACGTATACGCTTCTCAAAGAGTATTGCGGCGGGCGGCTCGCACTGTATCATTTCGATTTATACCGGATTGAGGAGGAAGAGGAGCTTTGGCATATAGGTTTCTACGATTATCTGGGTGCTGACGGCGTCTGTATTATAGAATGGGCTGAAAAAGCAAGCGACCTGCCCTGCTGCGTCTGTGTCTCCTTCGAAGGGTCAGGATCGGATCTGCGAATCATCAACATACAGGGGATGGAAGGATCGGCATGAAGATTCTAGCTATTGACACATCGGGCAACGTTTGTTCCGTTGCGGTCTTAAAAAACGACAGAGTGATTTGCGAAATTTATGTAGACAATAAAAAAACGCACTCTGAGATGCTTGGGCCCATGATTGACGATTGCCTTATGGCCGCTCAGATTGAAATTATAGATATAGATTTATTTTGTTGTGCGATCGGTCCCGGTTCTTTTACCGGTTTGCGAATCGGTGCCAGCATGATCAAGGCGTTTTCCCATGCGTCAAAAAAACCCGCATTGGGCGTTAATACCCTTGATGCACTAGCTTATAACGCTAGTGGCGGGGATCAAACGGTATGCCCGGTTATTGACGCGCGGCGGGGCGATGTCTATACGGCAACGTATCGGGATGGCGAGCGGATTTCGGGGTATCGGGCAATGCCGCTGGATACTGTTCTCAGCGAGCTCAAAGATATAAAGACCGTGTTTTTAGGCGACGCGGCTGTCAATTATCGCAGTAAAATACTCAGCGCATCAGATTCGTTTCGAATCGCACACAGCGGCATTGTGCTTCAGCGTGCAAGTTCTGTAGGACTGACCGGCTATGAATTGTTTAATAAGGGACTTTGGCAAGATGTGTATGAACTAGAGCCGTTTTACCTGAGGGAAACGCAGGCTGAGCGGATTTACAACTCAAGGTGTCAAATTGGACATTAAATACAGAAAAGCGATAAAGGAAGATATCCTTGACATATTTTATGTTGAAACACGCTGTTTCATCTCACCTTGGTCGATGGAATCCATACATTTTGATATATGTCAAAACGATTACTCACTGTATGTCGTTGCGGAAACGGGCAATCGTCTGATAGGCTTTTGCGGTATGCATATTGTTTTTGATGAAGGCCATATCATGAACATCGCAGTACTGGAAGAATATAGGGGAGCGGGCGTCGGCATGGAGCTTTTAAAGAAGTTATTTGAATTAGCGCCGGCTCATATAGATAAATATACCCTTGAGGTGAGAGTTTCGAATGCGCCTGCCATCCGGCTTTATACCCGTCTTGGGTTTACGGCGCTTGGAATAAGACCCAAATATTATGCGGACACGGGCGAAGATGCGCTGATAATGTGGCTTGATAAAAACATACCTTGATACTTTCTATGTTTATCATGTATAATCAATTCTGAAAATCATATGAATTGAGTAGATATGAATATCGACATTAATAATATCACAGTTAACTATGAACAGCAGGGCAAAGGCACAGATGTCTTATTGCTGCATGGTTGGGGTGCAAGCATTCAGACAATGCGTCCGATCATGGATGCGTTAAAAGACGGATATCGCGTCACTGCGGTCGATTTTCCCGGATTTGGCGGTAGCGATTCACCGCCCGATACTTTTGGTGTGCAGGAATATTCAGATATTATATATGCGTTTTTGAATCGGCTTGGTATTCACAAAACGCATATTATCTGCCATTCATTCGGTGGGCGTGTGACGATCATTTTGGCGTCCGATCACCCCGAACTAGTGGACAAGATCATATTCACAGATGCCGCCGGACTGATCAAAAAAAGGACTCTTCAGTATTATTATAGGGTTTATTCATATAAAGCAGCGAAGCGTATCTTCAGGGGCCGGTTAATAAAGGGATTGCTGCGTTTAGTGGGCATTGATATTGAAAAACGCATCAGTAATGCGGGGTCAGCAGACTATAAAGCGTTACCCGAAAATATGAAAAAAATATTCGTTAGAGTGGTTAACCAGGATCTAAAGAACTGCTTGCGGCACATAAAAAGCCCGTCGTTGCTGATTTGGGGCGAAAATGATATGGAAACGCCGGTCTATTTTGGTGAAATCATGGAAAAAGAGATTCCTGATGCCGGCCTAGTGGTTTTGAAAGGCGCCGGCCATTATGCCTTCCTCGACTGCTTTGCACAATATATCAATATCGTCAGAACTTTTTTCGGAGGATAGCGGATGTCGGTTATAATATATATCCTAATAGCATTGTATATACTGGTAGCCGCAGGGATGATACTATGCTCAAAAAATCTGGTGCACATACTCCAGCTTGAAGGATATAAAAATAAAAACTATTTCAAATGGTTGAAAAAAAACTTTCTTAAAGTATATACGTTGCCTATTATTGTTGCATTTTTGTTTATTCTCGCAAAGTTCATATTAAACCTGATTTTTGCAGGCAGCGCAGGATGGCTTGGTGGGATAAGCGTGGTGATAATTGCCATTTATGGCATGCTGATACTCGTTTATAATAAAAAGTCAAGTATCAATCATGCGAAGAAGCCCCTTATATACACAGGACGGGTCAAGAGGCTTTTTGTTTTTATATCCGCCTTTTATCTGGCGCTTACCGCAGGTTTGTTTTTACTCGATGGCATTGTGCTTAAATATACGGCATTTGCCGGTATTCTTATTTTTACCGAGTTGATATTTATCGGTGCCGGGGTTTTAGTTGCGAACATCATTGTTATGCCTATAGAATCGATGGTCAAAAAATGGTATTTTAATGACGCAAAAAAAAAGCTCGCCATAAGGAACGATCTTATCAAAATCGGTATTACGGGGAGCTACGGCAAAACAAGCTGCAAGTATATTCTTGGTACAATATTATCCGAAAAATACAATGTACTCGTGCCGCCTTCAAGCTATAACACGCCTATGGGGTTGACCCGTGTCATACGCGAACAGATGCAGGCAGCCCATGAAGTCTTTATCGCAGAAATGGGAGCGAGGCATAAAGGAGATATCAAAGAACTCTGTGAACTTGTCTATCCGACCTATGGAGTGATTACTTCAGTTGGTCCCCAGCACCTTGAAACGTTTAAAAACATTGAAAATATCGCTCAGACAAAATTTGAACTGATTGAGAGCCTGCCCGAGAACGGCTGTGCTTTTTTTGCTGCGGATAACGAAATTTGTAGGTCGCTTTACAACCGGACAAAAATAGAGAAACAGCTATTTGGAACCGATTATGACGGCAAAGTTGATATGCGCGCACGGAATATCACAACCGGTCCGTTTGGTAGCCGGTTTGACCTCGTACTCGACGAAGAAACAATATCATGCGAAACGAAACTGCTCGGCAGGCATAACATTGCCAATATAACTGGCTGCGCGGCCGTAGCCAAAAAGCTGGGGCTTACGGCAAAGCAGATTCGTTTGGGGATTAGAAAGATTGAGCCAGTTGAGCATAGGCTACAGATAATGCCAAGGGCAGGAAGCGTTACAGTTATAGATGATGCGTTTAATTCAAACCCATCGGGCGTTAAAGCGGCTATGGAAGTGCTCTTGGGTTTTGAGGGCAGAAAGATTGTCGTCACGCCCGGCATGGTCGAATTAGGAGAGCAGGAAGAAAAAGAGAATTATGAATTCGGTAGGATCATGGCAGTTGTTGCGGATGTAGTATATCTGATCGGACCGAGGCATACAAAACCGGTTTATGACGGACTCGTACAAAACGGGTTTGATCCAAAGAACATAACTATCACCAAAACGCTGGATGAAGCCACCAAATCGCTCTGGGCCAAAGTTAGATTGGGTGACGTCATTCTATTTGAAAACGATTTGCCGGACAACTACAATGAATAGAAAGGTCGGTTATTATGAAAAAAAACTTAGCAGTAACTTTTGGCGGAAGAACAGTTGAACACGATATATCAATCATAACAGCAAACCAGTTGATGCATCACGCCGATCCGGATAAATACAATGTTATACCAATTTACATTAACAGAGACGGTGTATGGTATACCGGAGAAAAGCTGCTAGAAATGAAAAGCTTTGAGAATTTTGACGAGAAAGAAAAAGGTATCAAACGGGTATTTCTCTCCGGTTCATCGGATGCAATGCTATACGAGTATGGTAAAAAGCTAAAGGCCGTTTCACGGATAGATGTTGCGATTCCAGCAATGCATGGGCTTCATGGGGAAGACGGAACGATCCAGGGCCTTTTTGAATTGTCTGATATACCATATTCCAGCGCTGGCGTTGCCGGATCAGCGGCTGGTATGGATAAAATACTGATGAAATCTGCTTTCATTGGTTTTGGTTTTCCGGTGCTCAATTCGCTATTTTTTGAACGTGATGTGTTTTTTGATGATAGCGATTCAGTTTGTGGCAAAGTCGAGAATAGTCTTGGGTATCCTGTTTTTGTTAAGCCGGCAAACCTTGGTTCAAGTATAGGAATCAATCGTGCCGACGACAGAGGCGCTCTTTTGTTTGCGCTGGATGTTGCTTTTCGATATGATAGGCGGGTGCTTGTTGAGCGCGCTGTGACTGACATTATCGAAGTGAATTGTTCGGTATTAGGCAATGCGACTGAGGCCATCGCAAGCGTTGTTGAGCAGCCTGTTTTAACCGGCGGGTTTTTGAATTTTGAGGATAAATATTTAAGAAATGAATCGTCAAAAGGAATGAAATCATTAAGCAGAAAAATTCCGGCGGATATTTCCGAAGAAATGACGAAACAAGTTCAGCAGTTATCCGTTGACATTTTCAAAGCTCTTGACTTAAAAGGTGTCGTTAGAATTGACTTTATCATTGATCAATCTAACGGCAAACTTTATGTTAATGAGGTTAACACAATACCCGGTTCTTTTGCGTACTATCTTTGGGAGCATTCCGGTATTTCGTTTGAGGAGCTCGTTGATAGGCTAGTGGCGATTGCGGAAAAGCAGATGAGGGAAAAGAAAAGATCCGAGTTTGCTTTTGATTCTAAGGTACTGCAGAAAGCAGCAACTGGTCTTAAGATTTCCAAATAATCTTGAA
>JBMNOU010000018.1:0-29705 GCA_050943215.1 Christensenellales bacterium
TAACGAATTTTAACCAGCAAATCGTCTTGTTTTCTGCCTAAGCCGTAAACAAGGGAGTGCAGCATGTTGTCTTTATCGCCGTAGAACTCCATCATGTGATCCTGCATCAGCCGGGTGGCCTCTTTATCATCCCGGTCATACAGTGCCTTGATAATCTTGTAATGCGTCTCAAGACTTGGCATGCTGTATTTGGGGTTCTCGTATATTTTGTATGCCAGCAAAAGGCGGACCTTTAATATCAGAGACTTCTGCATTGAATACAGGTATTTGTTTTTGCTGATTTTAGACAGTATCAAATGAAAGTCTGTATCTTTTTTAATTCTGTCGTTAAGGTTGCCTAAGTTTTCAGCCTCTACGCATTCGTCAATAAGCTTTTCAAGCTGCATGAATTCAGCGTTGCTTCCGAATTGTATTGCGAGCTGTACGGATAGCGAGTCAAGAGCGATCCGTACAGTGGCCAATTGCAGTATGTCTTCTTCCGTCAGTGTAATGACCTCGGAAAAACGCCGAGGGTATATGTTTATGAGACCGTCATTGGAAAGCCTATGAAGCGCTTCCCTGACAGGTGTACGGCTGATTCCGAGCTCCTTGACGATCATCTCTTCGGGTATTTTTTCGCCGCTCTTGATTTTAAGACTGAAGATAAGATCCTGTATATAGTTATACACATACGGAACCAATTGTTTTTCTTTCAATGTTTTTTTCTCGCCCATATTACCTGTTGCAAATTAAAAATTGCATCCCCCTTAATGATGTACAATAAACTATTTAGGTATACAATAGCATAAAAATGCTTAATTGTCTATGGTTTGTATACAAATATTTAAAAAAGTGCAAAAAACATTTATAGGGTCGCTTCAAATATCTTTAAAAAAATTTAATTGTCAAAAACAATAAAAGTATATTGACTGAACAACTCGATAAATGTATACTGAAATTAAAATTGTATACAATCATGTTTGCTTTCTGTTATCATAATAATAAAGAATTGTATAGTAAACAGATGGTTGATAGTTATCCGAGCCGAACGACCTAAGGGATTCTATGGTTGACGGCCGACAGGGTTGCGCCGGAAACAGCGCATGCCTCCCGTATGGAAAGGATAGATTATTTAAGCGGGCCTTGGCGTTTGAAGAGACGCTTACAGCTGCCATATATCCTTTTCATATTGAAAAGGATTTTTTTGCGGGTTTTTTTATAATTTAAAAATAGAAAGGATCTGTTGTATGAAAACGATGAGACTGGCAGCCGTATTTATCATGCTGTCTGCGCTGGTACTGGCAGCAGGCTGTGCGGCCGTGCAGGCAGATACACAGGAGGAAACGCTGAGCATCACAGGTCTTGGCGAAGATATCATTGTTCCGATCAGCGAGATCATCAAGCTTGATGCATACGAAGGAGAGGTTAAGGGCGCTGATTCTCAGGGCGACCCGGTCGAATACACCGTGAAGGGCAGCTATTTCGCCGATCTGCTTGAAAATCTTGGGTATTCGCAGGAAGACCTTGCCGGCATACGCATCGTGGCTACGGACGGGTATTCTATAGAAGTATCCAAAGAAATACTCAAGGCGCGCGATGTGATACTCGCTTACGAGATGGATGGCAAGCCGCTTGACGCGGACAACGCTCCTCTGCGCGTGTTTATACCCGAAGAGCGGGCTATGTATTGGGTAAAGATGGTGCAAAAGATAGAGGTGATAGAAGTGGAGGCTCCCTTATCGGTCGGCGGCGTCTATATCATGGAATCGCTCTACGGCAGCGGTGATTATGAAGATTATACGTTTATCGCGCAAACCTATAAGGTGCTCGATACAAACAAGATACTCGGCGATTATCCGGGCACAAAGGGCGGCGTTGTGTTGATGACTGCATCTGACGGGCTTGAGAAAAACGAGACGCTCGAAAATTTTTATAAAGGCGTAATCAGCATGACCGGGCAAGACAGCCCTCAATTTTTCTCAAATGTACTGCCCGGAGGTATGTTCGTCAAGAATCTTAAACTTTTCAAGTATGGCGGCAACGCGTTCTATTTTATCACCAGCACCATAAAGGAGGCCGAAGCGCTCGGCGAGTCGGTCACGCTAGAATCGATTGCCGTTGAAGCAGGACTTACGCAAGCTGAGGAGTATACGCTTTATTTTGGGGACGGGCAGCAAATGATTATTGATGCCGCGCAGCTTTCGTCGTGGGTTATCGGCATAGAGAATGAAAAGGTATCCGCTGCCAATGGCAGTGTTGAATCTCAAATTGTTTCAATAAAATCAAATAACCAATAAGGAGTGTCTATGATGAAAACAAAAGGTCTATTATTGCTTGTTGTACTGATGATGGTTGCAGCCGTTTTTGTGGCATGTGCGCCCCAGGAAAAAGCGGAGTGGACGATCTCTATCGAGGGGGCGAGCAAGGCCGAATTCAGCAGCAACGATTACCTAAAGCTCAAAGCGGTAACGATCGATACCGTTCTTAAGAAAAAGGACGGCAGCGAAAAGAATGAGACTTGGGAAGGCGTGCTTTTAAAAGACGTATTAGAGTATCTCGGAGTGAGCGAATACACATCCGTAACAATGGAAGCGTCGGACGGGTATGCGAAGGATTATACGAGTGATATCGTAAACGATGAAAAGACGATACTCGGCACTAAGGTGAACGGAGAAGCGCTCTTAGCCGAAGGCGGGTTTGTAAAAGCAGTGGCCGGAAACGAGTCGGGCAATATGTGGATCAAAGAACTTGTAAAAATCAAGGTGAACAAGTAAATTGAAAAAGACCAAAAGACGATTTTTATCTTCGTATTCGGTATTTAATATCGTCATCATCGCGGTTTGCGCGGGCCTCGGCATTGCCGTCAAGCCCGTGCTGGTGCCGCTTGTGCACATCATAACGGGTCCGCTCTTTATTCCGGGAGGAGCGGTCGCCGGCGGTTTTTATATGCTGTTTATCGTGCTCGCAGCTGGTCTCGTCCGCAAGCCGGGAGCGGCAGTGTTGACCTGTGCGGTGCAGGCGATATTGGTAATCATTACCGGAGTTATTGGCAGCCATGGCATTATGAGCCTGGCAACGTATATACTGCCGGGCGCCGCGGTGGATCTTTTCTTGCTGACATTGCGCAAAAAAGAAATGGGTGCTCTCGTCATATTTATCTCGGGGCTGATCGCCAACCTAACCGGTTCGTTTTTATCGAACGTTGTGTTCTTCAGGCTACCTATTGTGCCGTTAATGCTGACGCTGTTTTCGGCATCGCTGTCGGGCGGGCTTGGCGGTCTAATCGCTTTTGGAATCATCAAAAAAATAACGCAATTTAATCCGGCGTTTAAAAAAACGGATAAAGAGGTAGGAACACATGGAGAATAACAAAAAAGGCAGCGGGAAAACGTGGATTATTGTTGCCATAATTATCGTGCTGGTAGCGGCGAGCGCGGTGTTTGCAGTGCTCAATTCGGGCAATGCACAAGAAAAGCAGCAAAGCCAAGAAAACGCAACTGTGACGGTCACAAAGGGGGATCAGCAAAAGACATTTGACCTTGCCTATTTAAAGGCGCTAAACAAACAAGAATTCAGCGCTATTGTGGACACCAGCAAAACGGATCCGACAGAAAAATCATTTGGCGGCGTCCCGTTAAAGACCGTGCTTTATGACTTGGGGTTTGATATAGCCGATGCCGGGCAAATCGTTTTTTCGGCAGTGGACGGGTATACAAGCGTGGTCACGGCAGAGGAAGCTTTGGCCGAAGAAAACATCTATCTTGTATATGAACGGAACAAAAAGCCCTCGGGCACCAGACAGCAGGGCGGCTCGGGACCTATCGAAATCGTTATACGCGGAGACGCGTTTGCCCAGCGCTGGTGCAAATTCTTAATGGACATCACGATAGAATGAAAGCGCTTTGCCTTGATCACGTAAGCTTCGGCTATGACGAAAAACATAATGTGCTCGATGACATATGCCTTAAGATTGACAGAGGCGCTGTTGCGGCGGTTACGGGGCGTTCGGGAGCGGGCAAATCGACGCTTGCGATGGCGGCGTGCGGCGTGATTCCAAAGTCGGTGAGCGGCTGTTTTAAAGGCAGCGTACGCGTGCTGGGCGAGGATATAGCGGACAAAGAGATATTCGAAACGGCGGGAATTATCAGCATGGTATTTCAAGACCCTGAGAGCCAGCTGTTTGCTCCCACAGTCGCCGACGAGGTTGCGTTCGGACCAGAGAATTTGTGCTTTGGCCGCGAAGCCATCAACGATAGGCTGGCCGATGCGCTCGAAACAGTGGGCATGGAGGCGTTCGCGGTTCATCCTCCGTCGATGCTTTCGGGAGGGCAGCAGCAGCTTATAGCGCTTGCGTCAATTCTCTCGCTAGGCCCCGAGGTGATCATACTCGACGAGGTGGCGGCGCAGGTTGACGAAGTGGGCGTTGCGCTTTTAAAAGACGCGGTTAAAGCTCTCAAACGGCAGGGGAAAACGATATTGATCATAGAGCATGGCAACTCTTTTAAGGCACTGTATGATGAAGTGTATGTTCTTGAAAACGGCAGACTCTCAAGGAGCGGAGCATGAATCCATACATAGAGCTTGACAACATAAGCTTCGGCTATAAAAAAACGGGATTTCGCATACGGGGTGTTTCGGCAAGGCTGTATAACAGAGAAACCACGATCATCACTGGCGGCAACGGTAGCGGAAAGACCACGCTTTCAAAGCTGATGATCGGAATACTAAAAGCGGACAGCGGAAAGACTTTTGTTTGCGGGCAAGATATCAAAAATATGAGCCTCTCCGCTGCGGCAGAGAAGGTTGGGTATCTGTTTCAGAATCCGGACAGGCAGCTTTTCTGCAGCACCGCAATGGAAGAGATAATGTTTTCACTGCGGCAGAAGGGCGTAGACGAGCGGGCAGCGGCAGAAACGGCACGCGCGCTTCTTGCACGGTTTTCTATGGCGCACAAGGCAAACGAATTTCCGCTGAAGATGTCTAGGGGTGAAAAGCAGCGCCTTGCGCTTTTGGCAGTGTTCGTGATGAATCCCGGGTTTTATATACTCGACGAACCTTCGTCGGGAATCGATGAAGAAAACAAAGATAAGCTAGTCGGCATGCTGGAAGAGTTTAAACAGCAGGGTGCAGGGCTTTGCATCATAACGCACGACAACGCGCTTATAAGCCGGCTCGCCGATAGGCGCATCACTATGGCTGACGGGAGGATTGTAAGCGATGAAAAAGCCTGATCCTCGCGTAATGCTGCTGATCGCGGCGTGTTTTTCAACGATGGGAGTGCTTATTGAGACAACGTGGCTGCTTACGGCCGTTTTTGCGTTTGCCGTGCTGTTTGGCATTGCGCTGCGCGCGGATATGATGGTGCTTATTAGGCGGCTTAAAGGGTTGATTGGCGTGGTTGTTTTCGTTGCGCTGATGCAAAGCATATTCGTCAACGAAGGGCGGGCGATAATAAGCGTTGGCAGCCTTGATATACTGACAACGGGCGGGCTGCTGCTGGCCGCGAACACGCTGCTGCGCATTGGCACGGTCATCGCTTCTGCAGCGATATTTTTGCTGACTACATCGCGCATGATGATACAGGGGCTGATTCAGCTGAAAGTGCCGTACGAATTCGCTTTTATGGCATCTGTCGCGCTGCGGTTTTTGCCGGTGTTTTCCGAAGCGTTCCGCGATACCGTTACGGCAATACAGCTTCGCGGCGTTGACCTTAAAAAAATACGGTTCAGAGAAAAGATCAAAATGTACATTTCTATCATGACGCCTGTTACGTACGGGGCGGTGGATAAAGCGCAAAAGCTCTCTTACGCGATGGAGCTGCGTGCGTTTCGAGCATATCCTAAAAGGACGAGCCGCCTTGTCTTAAAGCTTTCGGGCATGGATTACGCGTATATTGCAGTGATACCGCTGCTTACAGCGGCGGTGCTTGCGTACTATTATTTATATCTGTAAAGGAAGCGGACAAATGAAAGTGCTCAGTATCAACGGGTTTACCAAATCGGGCAAAACGACAACGGCGGAGAATATCATACAAGAGCTGAAAAAACGCGGATTCTCGGTTGGATCTGTCAAAGAGATTCACTATGAGGCGTTTAAGATTGACACGGAAGGCACCAATACGGACAGGCACCGCAAGGCGGGCGCATCGCTGGTAACCGCGCGCGGTATTTATGAAACGGATATTCTTTTTAAAGAAATGCTGCCGATAGATAAGATACTGTCTTTCTACGACCATGATTATGTGATACTCGAGGGCGTAAATGACATAAACGCTCCTAAGATAATTACCGCGCATAACACTGAGGAGATCGATGAGCGGATAGATTACCGGACGCTGCTGGTATCGGGTGTGATCGCCAAAGAGCTGAGAGAATACAGAGGATTTGAAGTGATCAACTGCATTACCGAGACCGAGAGGCTAGTGGATAAAATAGAGGAAACAGTGCCCGATCTGCTGCCCGACTTTGACCCCGAATGCTGCGGCGCCTGCGGTTATGACTGCCATGCGCTGCTGAGCGGTATTATCTCGGGGCAAAGAAAAAGGGAGGATTGCGTGGTCGGGAATGCGGATATTCGCCTGAAAGTAGGCGGAGAGGACGTAAAAATGGTACCGTTTGTGCAAAATATTCTGCGCAATGCGGTGATCGGCATTGTAAAGGAGCTTCGCGGATATATGGATGGCGCGGCCGTAGAGATATCGATTGGTAACAAAAAATGATAGAACCGCAATTGCTGGGGCAACTTAATATCACGCATTATTCTGTGGCGGAACAGTATTTTAGCCGGCGCAATGCGGTATACAGAATTGACGCAGCGCGCCCTAACGGCGATAATTTTATGTTCGTTTATAAAACGTATGTGTGCGGCGATGCAGGCAGGGAAGCGGATAACCTTGGGCGTCTGCAAAAAAAGAAGGTGCCGCGTATACTCGCCCGCGGAAACAAGGCGCTTTGTCTTGAATATATTAAAGGGCCGACACTGCTTAAATATCTAGAGGACGCGGAGCGCTGCGGCAAAACGTTTTCGCACTGCGTCGATATGTTCATTGATTTTCTAATAGGGTGTTACGAAGAAATGCCAGGGATGATCTATGGTGACGTAAACCTTCGCAACTTCATCGTCACAAAGCACGGCGTTGCAGGAGTCGATCTTGAGGAAGCTGGACCGGGGCTGCCAGCGGCGGATATTGGCAGGGCGGCTGCGTTTATTCCAGCCTATTATCCGGCGGGCACTGAATATAAAAAGGCAGTGGCTAAGTATCTTATTAAAAAAGGCGCGGCGCGCCTTGGCATTGCCGAGCAGGACATCAGAAGCGAAGCGGATAAGGAACGTGCCGATATGAGGATACGCCGGTATCAAAAAATCGTGGGGGTCGTGTGAGATGGGTGAAAGAAAAGCGTTAAAGCTAAATTACAGGATCATCAGCTTGATACTCGCTGTGGCGCTCGTGCTAGGCGTGGCAGCGGTTCTAATATTCTATCGTAGAGGGTATTATCCCTCTTTTGCTGTGACCGGCGATGTAAAAAATACGATAAACATAGATTCTTCTTGTGATTTTGAAACATGCGCCATGCAAAGGGACGGCCGAAACTATACGTGCTTTTCCCTTTCGGACATCATTAATGAAGCCTCTCCATACTCGGCAAACAATACAATAGTGCTTCGGGGCAGCGACGGGCTGATAGCCGCGGTTGGCTCGGATAAGCTCGACGGTATGTATATCACATTTACGCCTGAAAACGGATGGGAGATGATCAATATTTATCATCCGGCGAGCAGCAACATAAAGCAGCTGTCTGAGGTATGGGTTGTGGCCAGCAACGAGGTCGCCGACATTTCGGTGAATATAATCACAGCCGATCAAAACGCCATATCTTATACTCCGGGGCAGTTTTTTATGTCCGAAACCGCGTTTGCTCCTGTTTTTCAGGGGCGGTCCGAAAAGGCGGGTGAAATAGGACGCTTTGACGTTGCCGTATATACGCAGCAGAGGTATAAAAAGATTTTGGATATCGTGCCAGATGCGTCGGATGCATTGGTGATGGGAACTAAAGGACAGTATGTGTACGACATATCGCCCGGGCGGCTGATTATGATTGGCAACGATTTTTACTATCAGTTTTCGGACGGCAAGACAACGATGGAAAACGTACGCGGAATACTCATCAACCCGCCGGCTGCTTCTAATATGGACGCATATTTTGAGGCCGTTAACAACCTCTCTGCCGGCCAGCGCGTGATGGTAATTTTGATGGACGGGTTTGGATATCATCAATATACGTACGCAGCAGAAAATAAATATGCGCCGTACCTTGGATCGTTTGACCCAAGACAGTGTACCAGCGTATATAAGCCGGTTACGCATGCGGGCACCGCCGCAATACTGACCGGGCAGCCGCCGTCTGTCAATGGCATATACCAAAGGGGAATGATGGATTTAAAATCTACTGATATTTTTGAATATGTGGCAAAAGTGGGAAAGACATCTGTGTATATCGAAGGCGACATAAAACTGCTCAACACATCAATTAAACCAACGCTCAATGCAGATAGCAACAATAACGGATTTACCGACGACGAAGTGTTTGAGTCGGCAACAAAATCCATTTCATCGGGCGCAGATTTTATATTTGCTCATTTTCACGGCATTGACGATATGGGGCACAACTACGGGGATACCGATGTGCGCACGATGGAGAAGATAAAAGAAATTGATGCTTATATTGCGGCACTTGCTAAAAATTTCAGCGGAAGGATCATCATCACCGCTGACCATGGCATGCACGCTACGGCAGACGGGGGAAGCCATGGGCTGTTTCACCATGAGGATATGATCGTCCCTTATTTTTCGTACCTGAATGACTGATTGCCGCAAACCGGACAAGCAGCATCAAACTCTGCTGTAAGAGAGTCAAACATGCCGGCTATAAGGTCAATGTTGATAAGCCCTGGGCTGCTATTTAAGCCGAGCAGGATTTTAAGCGCCTGGGCAGCCATCAGCGAACCTACCACGCCGGCGCACGCTCCGATCACACCGCGTTGCGGCAGCTCCGTGCCATCACCGAAAACGCAGGCCCGGCACGGCGTCTCATGGGGAATTACCGTTAGCACGTATCCTCCGAAAGAGCCGACCCCGCCGTCTACCATCGGTATGCCGAGCTTGACGCAGCTGGCGTTTACGGTGCGGCGCGTTTCGAAATTGTCGGCGCAGCAGAGCACGATATCGGCTCTGCGCAATATATCTTTTGCGTTTTCTTTGCCAACGCGAAGGGTGCTAGCGGTTACAACCGTTTCGCTGTTGAACAAACGCAGCTTCTCGGCTGCCGAAACGGCTTTGTATCGGCCGATGTCCGCTTCGAAGTGCAGTATTTGTCGGTTGAGATTTGAGATATCTACCGTATCAGAATCGATGATATCAATATGGCCCACACCCGCCGCGGCCAGGTAGTAAATAGCCGGGCTGCCAAGACCGCCGGCACCAATGACCGCCGCGCTGCTGCGGGACAGCTTTCTCTGCCCGCCTTCTCCGATCTCGGGCATCTCTATCTGCCTTTCATATCTTCGTATCATTATAATGATTCTTTCCTTAATATATATGATTATTTACTTTATTGTACCCAAATACCATGCACAGAGCAATCTGCTAAAGCTCTGTTGCTTCCTGCAGAACATAAATATAGTTTACCACGGCGCAGCCGCGTTGTCACCGTACGCATTTTGCAAAATACATAATATACAATACTAAACCGTATTTTGCTACAAAAAAACAGATAATGACAGTGATTTAGTATACAATAGTAATCATAATAGTTTTGGATAATAATTTGTATACAAATTTTATGTTTTATTGTTGACACATAGAGAACGTTATTGTATACTAAAACAGTAAATTGTGCACACAAATTTTCATAAACCAAAAGATGAGATTAAATAAGTGTTTGTGATAGTGTATAATATCATTTATGGATTATAATCAAACGAAAGGCGCAGACAATTGGCGGAACAAAGCCAACAACATAATGTATTGATTGAATCAATACGAAACATTATAACCGGATCTTCGCTAAAGGTACAGAATTGTACAGGATTTTTGCCAAGTTTTTCAAAATGGTTATTATGAGTTATAAATCAGAACTATTTTCAATTGCATATATCATATAAGTAAAGGAGATTTGTCATGTCTGTAAAGAGTTTTTCGTACAACATGCCCGTAAGAGTAGAGTTTGGAGAAGGCGCTGCCTCAAACGTTGCGAATGAGCTTTTGGCAATGGGATGTAAAAAGCCGCTTATCGTAACGGATAAAGGCGTCGTGGGCGCAGGGCTGCTTGCCCCCATTACTCAAGCGCTGGAAGAAGCAAAAGTGCCCGTTATCATTTTTGACGAGGTCGTAGGCAACCCTACCGACGTGATCGTAGAGAACGGCATCAAGATGTATTCCGACGAAAACTGCGATTCGCTTATCGCGGTAGGAGGGGGCAGCTCGATGGACTCGGCTAAAGCGATCGGGCTGGTCAAACTAAACGGAGGAAACATCAGGGAATATGACGAGGATAACGGCCATACCCGCCGCGGGCCGAATGGTATACCTACGCTAATAACGATACCAACAACCGCAGGAACAGGCAGCGAAGTCACTCCTTTTGCGGTAATCACAGACACATCAAGACACTGGAAAATGAGCATAACCCCGGGATTCGCAAAGGTTGCGTTAATTGACCCTCTGATGACAGTCAGCATGCCCGGTTCGCTGGTTGCGGCCACAGGGATGGATGCGCTAACGCACGCGGTTGAGGCGTATATCACGAAGAACACAAATATCATGAGCGATTTTATCAACCTTTATGCGATTGAGCTTATTGCAAGGTACCTTAGGCGTTCGTTTGCGAACGGCGCTGATGTTGAAGCCCGCGCTATGGTGCTGCTTGGCAATTCGATCGCCGGGATCGGTTTCCAGCAGGTGGGGCTTGGGTCGGTGCACGCTCTTGCGCATATACTCGGCGGCCAGCTAAATGTGCCGCATGGAGTGGGCAATGCAATGCTGCTGCCGTATGTGATGGAATTTAATATGCCGGCAAAGGCCGAGAAGCTGGCGGACATCGCTATCGCAATGGGAGAAAACGTAGAAGGCATGTCTGTTATCGATGCGGCTGAAAAGGCAGTTGCAGCTGTAAAAAGGCTCTCCGCGGATATTGGCATACCGAGACTTAGAGACGTTGGCTGCAAGGAAGAGGATTTCCCCAAATACGCAGAGCTCGCCTTAAAAGACGGCAATACCAACAACAACCCAAGGGAGACAAGCGTCAAGGATTATATCAATATCTATAAGAAAGCTTATTAACATAAATTTCCCAAAAAATAAAAGGAGGAATTGATGGTGAAAAAGAAAATCATTGTTTCGTTAATTGCTGTGATTCTCGTAATGTGCTTCGTTTTGGCAGGCTGCGGTGCTCCCGCACCCGAAAAGGAAACAGCGGAATCGTCAACCACTACGGCGGATGTCGATACTCCAAAAGTGTCTGATAAAGCACCCGAACCGGCAAAAGCGAAAGATCCGGCCGACATGAAATTCGGTGCTGTGCATATGTCTCTAGCAAATCCGCATTTCGTGCTTTGGAGCGAAGGGCTCAATGAAGTTATTAGTGAAAAAGGCGGCACATTGATAGAAGCCGATTCTCAGTTTGATCCGAATCTGCAGCTTCAGCAGGTGGAAGACATGATCCAGCAGCAATGCGACGTCATACTGATTAGCCCGGTAGATAGCCAGGGAATTCTGACGGCGATACAGTCTTGCGATAATGCGGGCATACCCGTGTTTATCATGGACGTTCGTGCTGCGGATGAAACCCTTGTAACCTGCACGGTTTGCACAGACAACGTAATGGCTGGCGAACTGCTCGCTCAGGCGATGGTTGATGAATGCGGCGAAGATATCAAAGCCGCGATAATCGATTTGTCCATCTCGGATACGGTCAGAAACAGAACGGAAGGTTTCTTCAACATTATGGATAAGTACCCGGGAGTCGAAGTTGTATGCAGACAGGATGCAGACCCGTCATCTGAAGCGGCACTGCCCGTGATGGAGAACTTCCTGCAGTCCAATCCGGAAATACAGGCAGTATTTTGCATCAACGACCTGCAGGGCCTAGGCGCTCTTGCGGCATGCGAAGCGGCACAAAGGACAGACATCAAGATCTTCAGCGTTGACGGACAGCAGATAGCGTATCAGGAAATCGTAAAGGGAAAGAACTATATCGGAACCTCGGCTCAGTTCCCGTATGAAATGGGCAAGCTCGCAGCCGAACAGCTATACAAAATCGCCAATGGCGAGTCCGTAGAAAAGATCATCTTCTACGAATCTAAATGGATCAATAAAGATATCGTCGAAGATTACATTGTGAAAGAATAACATCACTTAAGGGTTGTTTTCTGACACTCTGCCGGAAGTTTTGCAGGGATGTGCAGCTCCCTGCAAAACTTCTACCCTAAAGAAATCATCAATATAATATACAGTGTATTTGAAATAGTGCGGTAGGAGGTGAATTTTTTGGACAACAGCACTTTCTTGGAAATGAACCATATTTCCAAGTCATTTTTTGCAATCAAAGCGCTGGATGATGTGCACCTGAGTGTCAGACGAGGCGAAGTGCATGCTTTGGTTGGCGAAAACGGCGCCGGCAAATCCACACTGATTAAAATACTCGGAGGGATTTATAAGGCGGACAGCGGTGAGGTGTCCATCGAAGGCAAGAAGATTGACATCAACAGCATCAACATTGCAAAGCATGCTGGTATTAGCATTGTGCATCAGGAATTGTGTTTGGCAGCAAATATAACCGTTGCGGAAAATATATTTATGGGCGATATACCCAAAAAAGCGGGATGTTTTGTCGATTCGAAAAAGATGATAAACGATGCTCAGGCGATACTAGACAGCTATGGTCTTAACCTAAAACCGGAAGATCCTATATATAAGCTGACAGTTGCCCAGCAGCAGATGGTGGAGATCGCAAAAGCGATGTCGGTAGATTCAAAAATAGTCGTGCTCGACGAACCGACATCATCCCTTACGGAAAGGGAGGTTGCGAAGCTTTTTGAGGCGATAGAAAACATGAAGTCAAAAGGTGTCGCAATCATTTATATTTCCCACAGGCTTGAAGAGCTCGAAAAAATAGCTGACAGGGCTACTATACTAAGGGACGGGAAATATATTGAAACGTGCATCATGAAAGAAGTGACCCCTGAATATTTGGTCAAAAGAATGGTGGGCAGAGAACTTATAGATATGTTTGATAAGCCCAACACACAGGTGGGAGATACAGTACTAAAAGTCAAAGAAGTTTCTGTTGGAGAAAAAGTTAAAGAGGCATCATTTGAACTAAAGAGAGGAGAAATTCTCGGGTTTTACGGGTTGGTGGGGTCCGGAAGAACGGAACTGATGCAGGCAGTTTTCGGAATCACCAAAATGAAAACGGGCCATGTTTATCTTGAGGGCAAACCCGTCACAATCAATAACACTCGAGAAGCCATACAATATGGCATCTCTTTGGTCCCGGAAGACAGGAAATTGCAGGGCGCCATTTTAGGGCAGAGTATGGGATATAATATCACGTTAAGTGTGCTGAAAAAGTTTATTAAAGGATTCTCAGTCAATAGAAAAACCGAAAATCAGATTATTGGCCAATATTCAAAAAAACTTGATATCAAAGCTTCCTCTCAGGAGCAATTAGTCAGAAACTTAAGCGGCGGCAACCAGCAAAAAGTAATTGTGGCCAAATGGCTAGCGACCGAGCCCAAAATATTGATTATGGATGAGCCGACTAGAGGTATAGATGTGGGTGCGAAGAAGGAGGTTTACAAGATTATGTCTCAATTGGTTTCCGAAGGAGTCAGTATCATCATGGTGTCGTCGGAATTACCTGAGATTATCAACATGAGCAACAGAGTTCTGGTCATGCGCGAAGGCGTCTTGGTAGGCGAAGTGAGCAAAGAAGACATGACGGAAGAAAATATCCTATTAAAAGCAACGGGAGGTAGCAATAATGGCTAACCAATCGAAAGGGGTTGCTTTCAGCAGAAACCCCATTGTTAAATTCGTAAAAACAAACCTTGCAATGCTAATTGGTCTTATCGTCATGTATATCATATTTGCGGTATGCAACGATAAGTTCTTTACGGTGAGCAATTTTATCAACGTGCTGCGGCAGATATCGATTAACTCTATCGTTGCCTTTGGCATGACGTACGCGATACTTATCACTGGCATTGATTTATCGGTCGGATCAATCATGGCGGTCACCGGGTGCCTTTCGGTGCTGATGATCGTAAACGGCATATCGATTCCGATTGCGTTCGCGGCGGCGCTTGTTCTGGGTATTATCATAGGGTTCATCAACGGGTTTATCATTGCGAAAGGCCAGATGCCCGCCTTTATCGTAACGCTGGCGATGCTGACGATAGCAAGAGGCTCTGCGTACCTGATGACGGGAGGCAAACCGACCCGTATTAGCCTGCCGGCTTTTGAGAACATAGGTAACGGATATTTAGGGCCTATACCAATACCCGTTATTATTACGATCATCTGCCTTATATTAGCTTCGCTGCTGCTAAATAGGACGATTTTCGGCAGAAACGTCTATGCGATAGGCGGCAACCGTGAAGCGGCCAAATTTTCGGGCATCAATATCGACAAGGTGGAGATTGCCGTTTACGCAATTAGCGGTTTTCTCGCTTCGCTGGCCGGCGTTATCGTTGCAGCGAGACTGTCTTCTGCACAGCCTACAGCGGGTGAAGGGCAAGAGCTTGACGCGATTGCAGCAGTTGTGCTTGGAGGCACAAGCTTTTCAGGAGGCTACGGAAAAATTGGAGGTACGATGATCGGAGCACTGATCATTGGCTTTTTGAGTAACGGCCTTAATATGATACAGGTCAATTTTTACTGGCAGCTCGTTGTCAAAGGAATCGTTATACTTGCGGCCGTTTATTTCGATACGTTCAAGAAGAGGAACAAAGCTTAAAAAAACTAACATAAATAAGGAGTATTTGAATATGTATTGCTGTGGATTGTGCACAAAGAAAACTCCGTGCAATACGGAGCTTCAGATTAATTTGCCGGCGAACTGCCCATGCAGAGATGAGGGAATAAGGGATAATAGCAAGGAACAGTATGTTGGCGAAAACAAAAAGATTGCGGACGCGGCGGTTAGAGCCGAATATGAAGGGTATTGCAAGAGGACCCGGATCGAAGAGATCATGGAATTTGCGGAACACATGGGATATAAGCATATAGGCATAGCACACTGCATCGGCCTTAAGGACGAAGCCGGGCTGGCGTATAAGATATTCAAGGCGAATGGCTTTGAGGTGGATACTGTAAGCTGCAAGGCCGGTACTTTCTCCAAAGAGGAATTGGGCCATGAGGCGTTTAGGATCAACAAGGAATGGGAAGGCGTATGCAACCCGATTGGGCAGGCGCTGTTTTTAGAAAAGGCGGGATGTGAGCTGGCCGTGGTCATGGGGCTGTGTGTTGGCCATGATACTCTGTTTTTAAAGAACTGCAATCTGCCGGTAACGTATTTGGTTGTAAAGGACAGGGTGCTTGGGCACAACCCGGTTCAGGCTCTCTATCTATCGACGTCATACCTAAGGGTCAAGCTGTTTCCGCCTACAAGACTGAAAGGGAATATCTCGGACTATCCGACTCAGCCGGCGCTGATCCATCCGGATTGCCTGCCGGACGTACCACCAAAAGAGAAAAAGTAATAAGTTTTTATGGGATTTACTTACTTTAAATCTATAAAAATGGTATGATAATGAGGGCTCTTATCATGATGAATGAGGTGAAAAAAATGGCTGGAGGATATTGCGGCAGGGTTTTGCGGATTAATCTATCTGATGGCAGCATGAAGAATGAGTTTTATGATGAGGATGTGCTGCGCAAATATATCGGAGGGAGTGGACTTGCGTGTAAGATCGTCTGTGAAGAAACGGACGAGAAGACGGATCCACTCGGCCCTAATAACGTACTTGTTATCATGACGGGCCCTCTTGTTGGGTGTGGGCTGCCGAACACCGGAAGGCATCAGGCAGCGGCTAAATCTCCGCTGACGGGCATGCTGGGCGAAGGCAGCAGCGGCGGTACGTGGGGGACAAAATTGAAGCACGCGGGTTTTGATGGCGTTATTTTAAACGGCGTATCGGAGAAACCTGTTTATCTGCACATTGAAGACGGCAAAGCCGAGCTGCGCAACGCTAAAGAGCTATGGGGGCTTGACACATTCGACACAGACGATAAGCTAAAGGAAATGCACGGCGCTAAAACGGTATCGCTGTCTATAGGCCCGGCAGGAGAAAACCTTGTAAAAACGGCCTGCCTGATGAACGACGGGCCTGAGGCGAGGACAGTCGGGCGCACAGGGCTAGGCGCTGTGATGGGGTCGAAAAAGCTTAAAGCAATCTCGGTGATAGGGACGGGGCGTCCAACGCTTGCAGACCCCGAAGCCGCGAAAGAAGCTATGCGCCGTTGGGGAAAAGTGATTCATCAGAATATGGAAGGCATGACGAAGTTTGGTACCCCGGGCGGCGTGGAAGGCGTGGAAAGCATAGGAGACCTCCCAATCAAAAACTGGATGGGCGGTTCGTTTGATATTAAAAAAATAACCGGGCAACATATGGCCGCGACTATACTGAAAAAATCGTACTACTGTGCCAGTTGTACGATAGGCTGCGGACGTCATGTGGAGATACCGGAAGGCAAATTTGCATGCAGGCCTCAGGGCGGGCCTGAATATGAAACAATCGGCATGCTTGGATCTAACTGCATGCTGACGACTATTGAAGAAATACAAAAGGCAAATGAGGTCTGCAACCGCTACGGCATCGATACGATCTCGGGTGGTGCAGCGCTGTCGTTTGCGATGGAAGCATACGAGACGGGCATCATCACCAAAGAGATGATGGACGGCGACGAGATACGTTGGGGCAACATCGACGATATGGTAAAGCTGCTTTGCAAGATAGCATACCGCGACGGCATAGGCGATTTGCTTGCGGAAGGCACAAAACGGGCAGGACAGATGCTAGGGGGCATAGCGGCCGAAATGTCGGTTGATGTAAAAGGATTGGAGCTGCCGGCGCACGACCCGCGGGCGGGAGACGCAACAGGACTGCAGTACGCGACAAGCACGCGCGGAGCATGCCACCTTAATTCGCTGACCAGCGATCTGACTCTGGGAGGAGGCACATCCGGTTTTGGGTTTATGGAAGCCGAATCGTATGATAGGTTTGAGGCGGGCGAGAAAGAAATAAGGCTGGTTTATATCCACCAGCACGTAATGGCGATGCTCGATTCACTCACAACATGCAAATTTTTGATGTTCGGTCTTGGCGAGAATTTTATGGACCGAGTTCTAGAATGGATAAAGTACGCGATCGGCTGGGATATGACAAAGGAAGAATTCTTAAAAACGGGCGAGCGCATATTTAATATGAAAAGGCAGTATCAGATTAAGTGCGGCGTCACGAAAAAGGACGATGCGCTGCCTACAAGAATGAGCAAGCGCAGGATGACGGGCGGGTCGGCGACTAACGTGCCCGACGTGGCTGGCATGATCGACAGGTATTACGAGATGCGCCGGTGGGATATTTACGGCCGGCCGACGAAAGAACTAGTAAGCGAGCTTGATCTTGCATGGAACAGGTAAAATTGGTATGAAAGTAACGCTGAAATTCAGATATCCATTTTATGAATGGTTCGGCCAGCAGCAGCGTACCCTAACTGTCGGTGAAGGATGTACTGTCGGGGAAGCCATCGAAGAGCTGATGAGCGACCCCGCATACAGCGATGCCGCCCAGGAAAAAAGCGGCTTTTTTTTAGGCGAGCTTAGGGCGCTCTACGCGGTAGGCGGCGGCGTCGTTAAAAAAGATCATGTGCTTAAAGACGGGGATATCGTGTCGGTATTAAGCACATATATCGGCGGGTAGAGGCTAATTGCTTTCGCTGCTGCGGCCATGAAGATTGACGGTAAAGCTATATCGCATGCCATCGATGTAGATGATGTCTAGTGACAGCGGCGCGGGGCCAGTATATGTGACGCGCTTTAAGTAAATAAGAGGCGACCCAATGGGCAGCTCTAAAAGCTGGGACTGCCCGAGGTCTGCAGAGCGCGCGGTGATCGTATCGTTCGCGGAATCGATCGTGAGATTAAAGACATTTTCAAGGAAAAGATACAGCGATTGGAACTGATCCATGTGCTGCTCGGCATTGGGCAGCAGATCGGCATTGATATAGTTGGTAACGATCGCGATGGGTTTGTCGTTAGCGATCAAAAGGCGCTGAAACCGTATCACTTGTGCGCCTTCGGTGAGGTTTAAAGAAGGCAGCACGTTAGCCGGTGCGACGATCTTGTCAATATGAGTGTTTTTTGTGGTGACCTTATAACCGTATGAAGACAGCGTTTCAAAAAACGATGTGATAAAATTCAGCTTCTGTGTGGGGTTTGGCATTTTGACGGTGGTGCCATGGCCCTGTCTTACAGTGACATAGCCGTCTGCGGACAGCATGTCGATCGCCCGGCGTACCGTTATCCGGCTAACGCCAAACATTTTTTCAAGAACCGGCTCAGAAGGCAGCAAGCTGTTCACTTCATATTCTGAGTTTTGAATTGACCGTTTTAGCTCGTTGTAGACCTTCTGGTATGCCGGCAGCTGCTTTTCATTCATAAAATTTCCTCCGTAACAATCAAATTCATTATAACGTTTAAACATAAAAAGTCAACAACATCAGTTGTTTTGGGCAAATAAAGACCCCTTGTAGTAAGGTTTTTTGCGCTCCTGGGGAAATAAACAGATATTATTGCTCCGTAAAGGATATATTTTCGTAAAGATTGGCCGTTTTTAGTCATAACGGCAATATCATTAAATCTACAATAGAATACATGCAAATGACATTATAATGTATTGACAGCTGCACAGGCAGACATTATAAAATATAGCTGAAACAGCCGTCAAAGGCCGAAAAACAGTTGCACTATGCGCATAGTCATAATAATGAATGGGCCTAACCGCAATAAAATATGAGCAGCCCGGCGCATGGGCTGTGCTGATCGTATACGGGCAAGGGCTGATCCGCTAAAGGTTGTCTATGGGTTTTAAGGCAAGAGGATTAATGAAAAAAGTAAAGAGGTGAATAGTATGAAACAAGTGCCAATGGCAAGGCTGCCAAACGGTGTTGAGATGCCCATGGTGGGATTGGGCACTTTTCGATCTGCCGGCAGCGAGCTGCGCGAGGCAGTTGTGACCGCTATCAAAACCGGCTACACGAGCGTTGACACCGCTTGGGTATACGAGAACGAGCAGGATGTCGCAGCAGGCATCAATGCCGCCAAAGCGAGCAGGGAAGATATTTTGATCACGAGCAAGCTGTGGAACGATCTGCAGGGGTACGATTCGACCATGAAGGCCTTTGACGAGAGCTTAAGGCTGCTCAACACGGACTATATCGATTTGTACCTGATACATTGGCCGGGCAAAGAGAAGTTTGTAGACACATGGAAAGCGTTTGAAAAGCTGTATAAAGACGAACGGGTGCGCGCAGTTGGCGTAAGCAATTTTATGCCACACCACCTTGATGTACTTTTGGACAGCTGCGAGATTGTGCCAATGGTCAACCAGATTGAGGCGCACGCGTATTTTATGGATTACGACACGATAGAATACTGCCAAAGATATTCGATATTGGTGGAGGCGTGGTCTCCGCTGGGGTACGGGAGCGGGCTTCTTAAGGAAAAGGCGCTAAAAGATGCCGGCAAAGCGCACGGCAAGACGCCCGCGCAGGTTGCGCTGCGGTTTTTGATACAGAACGGCATTAGGGTGCTGCCCAAATCGGTGCATGCGGACAGGCAGAAACAGAACTTTGAGATATTCGATTTTGCACTGACCGAAAAAGAAATGGATGCTATTCGGTCTTTGAACACCAAAAGGCGCCTTGGGCCAAATCCGGATGTCTTTTTTATCTGGGACAGAGATTAAACGCGCTTAATAACTGATACCAATCGTATTTTTCTTCTCTTTAGCGGAATGCCTAAATCCGGCATTCTGTTGTACTGCCAAAAAATACATGAGGGGGCTGCCCCTGCTGCGCTGATTATTTTTTTTATATCAGCACTTTTG
The DNA here is from genome assembly GCA_050943215.1 of Christensenellales bacterium. Classification (GTDB taxonomy): domain Bacteria; phylum Bacillota; class Clostridia; order Christensenellales; family SZUA-584; genus JBMNOU01. The sequence goes on from JBMNOU010000018.1 coordinate 20,146, forward strand.
GCCGAATCCGCCGCATGAGCATAGCAGCAGAAGCGGCAATATTTCGCCAAAACCTCCGCCAAAGCCTCCGCAATGGCAATCTTTGCCGCATCCACATTCGCCGCAGTGGCAATCTTTGCCGCATCCGCATCCGGATCTGCCGCTGCAAAGCAGCAATATCAGTATCCACAGGCACGAGCTGTTGTTTCCACCAAAAAAGTCCATTTTATGATCCTCCATAAAGTAATTGGTATTTTACTATATGCGAATATGGGAATACGGTGCGGTGGATTAAAAAAAAATTACAGTAGAAGATAACCGTAAATTGCCGCTTAGAATAACAAAAAACGGCATATTGCCGACAACAATCATTTTTTTATTAATTTTTAATAATATAGTTAATGGAATCGATTCGGCAGGTGATGACGGATGAACTTATCATCGGTATTCAAAGCGCTGGGGGATGATACGCGGCTGAGGATACTCGGCCTTTTGAGAGACCGCGAGCTTTGCGTCTGCGAGATCGGGCAGACGCTTGAGATACAGCAGCCAAATATATCGAAGCATTTAAATAAGCTAAGGTATGCAGGCATCATACAGTGCCGCAAAATTTCCCAATGGTGTTTTTTTCGGCTTAGCGACACATTTATCGCTGAGCGCGCGGTGCTGTATAACTTTCTGGCCGGTGAATGGGCACGAGGCAGACAATATCGTGAGGACTTAAAAAAGCTACGCGAAGTGATAGAATCGAATATCTGCTGCCAGCAAATCTTAAAAGACAGGGAAATAAAAACGCAGGACAGCGCAGGCTTAGAGCGCCGCGATAGCTAGCGGTAGCGCATTTACTGAGTTTAAAAAATTACAAAATTTAACCACATCCAATATATCATATTTATTCACAAATAAACTTAAGCATAAATTCCGGATAGAACAGCAAAATAAAAATGAATGAATTTATTCATGAAGATAAATATGGAGGAATTGTTAATGAATGGAACAGTAAAATGGTTTAATAACGATAAAGGATTTGGATTTATCGAACAAGAAGGTGGAGGTGACGTTTTTGTACATTTTTCGGCAATAAAATCCAAGGGTTTTAAATCTCTGAACGAAGGACAAAAAGTACAGTTTGAAATTGAGAATGGGCCGCGCGGGCCGCAAGCCGCCAACGTAATTATTTTTTAGATAAAATACAATAAAGCGTCTGCGGCAATAAGGCACCCGGGGATTTATTGCAAGTGTATCGGCGCTGATGCGGGGGAAAATATATTTAAGGAGGTGTCAAAAATGGCAAGAAGAAAGACATTGGTTCCTCAAGCAAAAAAGGCACTTGACAGGATGAAATACGAGGTCGCAAACGATGTCGGCGTTGACCTAAAACAAGGCTACAATGGTGATATTACTTCACGTGATGCCGGCAAGGTAGGCGGAAATATGGTCAAAAAAATGATCAGCTACGCCGAAAAGAAGATGTCTGACGAAAATCAACCCGAATCATAACCAAGCCATTTCACCGCTTTAAAAAAAGAAGGGATTCGTCCCTTCTTTTAAATTTTTCAAAAACAAATAAAAAACCGCGGGCGGGTACGAAAATAGGGACAGCAAACACGTAAAATAAGAACATAAGTTCTATTAAGGAGGCGTGTATGAAACACTTGATAAAACAAACGGTTCTAATCGTTTCTTTTTTCGTCCTGTATAACCTTGGCCACCCGCAGTGCAAGCTTAAGGTCGCTTTCGCTGATGTTGCGCTCAAATACCTCCCTGAGGATCTCTACGCTAAGTCCGCTGCCTTCAAGCTCGGCCGAAAGGTTTTCTTCTTTGAGCACACCATTTTGTTTGCGCTTGGTGATACCTAAAAGATAGTCCGCGCTGCAGCCGAGTGCGCCGCACAGCTTTTCTAGCACCTCTACGGACGGTGTCTTGCGCCCTTTCTCGATCTCGGCAATATACGGCTGTGTAACGCCTATTTTTTCTGCAAGACGGGTCTGGCTAAGCTTTTGTGCCCTGCGCATCAGTCTGATTCTGTCTGATAAATCGTTCAAAACAATAATTCCTTTACAAAGATAATGTTGCTGCTGATTGTGCGTTCTTCCTTGTATGATTATAGCTGCTAGCGATAGATTTGTAAAGCATAACTTTAAGCTATTGACAGAGTGTCATTTATTGTCTATAATATAGCTGTAAGCTATTAATGGAGGTGTAAGAGATATGAGGTTGATACTGGCCAATTTGCGAGAGAGTACGAATTTGACTCAGACCAAAATTTCAAGATGCGCGAAGATTTCTCAAGGATATTATTCGGATATCGAAAGCGGAACGCGCTGTCCTTCACCAGATGTGGCTTGCAGAATCGCCAAGGTACTTGGTATCAGCGAACAGGACATGTTCCGCGTGTTCTATTCGGGAAACTAGCGCGGTATAACCTGCGGCTATATATTGCCGCTGAAAGGAGCAATGTATGGAAAACGGATATATCAGGGAAAGGCAGCTTGATGCGCTGGCCGAGGCGATGTATATGGTGGCGGGAGAGTTCGAGAAACCGAAAAAGCTAAATGTGGCAATAGTGGGATATGTGCTGCTGGAAATGATACTCTCTAAGTTTGACGTGCTTGACAGTGCGATTGACGATATCATCAAGCAGGCAAAGATTTAGGAGGCTTTTATGGATATCAAAATAGACCGGTTTTCCGGAGAGGCTGCCGGGTCGCCCATTTGGGGATATTGCGATAATTGCGGAGGCTCTATCTATATGGGCAGCGGCTATTTTTTACACGATATGCTCTCAATCTGCGACGGCTGCGCGAAACGGTATGCGTGGGGCTTATTTGAGGCACAGGCTAAGCGCCGGCACGCGGACACTGAGCTTTTGAGGAGGACGGTAAGATGACGGATACTGAACAGTATTTGAAAGAGCATTGGTACGCAACCAAAAGCATTGGGCGGCTGCTTATTGATCTTAGCCTTGCAAAGAGCGCATACCAGCAGAGTTATGACGAGATAGCGGTATCCTGCGATGTTCATATTCTGCGCACTCGGCAGCGGCGAAGGAATCTAAGCCCGGTCGAGCGGACCGCCGTGATCGTTGTCGATCATTACCGCGCCGAAGTGGAGAGCATTGAAAAACGGCTAGCAGAGGAGAGGGTGCGTATCCGTGATATAGAGCAGGCGGTAAAAGATGCCTGTTTTAATGCGCGGGAAGCTGCTTATGTACGCCTTAGGTACTTTGAAAACCGCAGCGTTACAGCGGTATCGCAGCGTATGTTCTGCTCTATTGCGACGTGCGGCAGACTTCGCGAAAGCGCGCTTAAAAAAATAGAGGCAGCGATGCAAAAAAAGGACAAAATGAAATGGCAAGGAGCATAAAGCCGGGAATCAGCTACTTTTCACTAGACGTCGATATCTTCTCCGACCGGAAAATACGCAGAATCGTCAATGCCTGCGGTGCGGCCGCGGTATCGGTGATACTGAAGATATGGTGCAGTATCTATGATGAAAAGGGGTATTATATAAAGGTCAATGACGATCTGTTGTTTGACGTGGCGGACGAGCTTACCCTCAAAGAAGATTATGTGAGAGACGTTGTGAAAAAATGCATAGGCACGGGGCTGTTTGACGCGCAAATGCATACAAGCAGAGGTATACTGACGTCTCCTCGCATACAGCGCAATTATATTGACGCTACCAAAAAGCGCGTGATAAACAACGAAATCATCGAAGAGTACAGGCTTGTACCGGAAGCTAAAAGGGCTGCTCAAGATGCCGAAAGTACTGTTTTAGACGCTGAAAGCACACAAAGTAAAGTAAAGAAAATAAAAGAAGATCAAAGCACACAAAAGCAAGACGCGGGCGAGTTGATTGCCGCATACGGCGAAAATGTACGCATGACACCCGGAGAATACGCAAAGCTAGAAAGCGCATACGGAGCAGAAGGGGCTAGGCGCATGGCAGAGATACTCGACAACTATAAAGGCGCAACCGGCAAGGCCTACAAAAGCGATTACCGCGCGATACTATCGTGGGTCGTGAGACGGTGGCGTGAAGAGCACTCTGGCGAGGGATTTGAGCACCCTACTAAAAACTACGATTACCTAGCGGAGGATCTGTTTGCAAACGAACGGTAAAACATTGGATAATTATACCAAGGCGATGCATATTTACATTTAATATAAAATGATGTATAATATCACCATATCGTACATTGAGTATTGAATCATTTATCGTTATTATCAGGCACTCCGTAATGCTAACACGAGCGCTTAACCGAAAAATACGGGCAGCAAGCAGAGTTACCTTAAGGGACATCATTGGCAGGTATTGAATGGGTTTTGGTGGCGGACGGCGAAAGGAGCGGGTCATGATAGTCGCAATTATTGGGTCAAAGGGTCTTAATGTGGATGTAGATGCGTATATACCAAGCGGTATAAGCGCGCTTATCACGGGAAATTCGTGGGGGGGCCGAGAGGCTTGCACCCGGCTGATTGTTGAGATTGCCGATCTGGTGGTAGCTATTTGGGATGGCGTTTCGGAGGACACCCGCGTGGGTATTGACTACGCGCGCAGCATAGGCAAGATAGTATGGGTCCATAAGATAGAAAAGAAGCCTGCATAACGGGCGCCGGTTTTTCGGTTTTACGGATAAAATTAACGATGCAATGGGGAAGGGCGGCAAGCCCTTTTTCTTTTGGGATATGCAACTAAAGGTATTTGCTCATTTTAAAAGGCTTAAGGGTCTCGGGAAGAAAATGTGTTTTTATAAAAAAAATGCTTGTATCAATTAGGTGCAATAATGTCATTATTAAGTTATAATGCTTACAAAAGCGAAACGGCGTAAAAAACTGTTTCGGGCCTAACGCTGTTATCAGTCTAAGAAAAGCAAGCGATTGCGTGGGGCTGGCAAAAAACATGCCGGTTTAAAGGCATTAGTTTATGAAAGGATTTATTTATGAAATCGGAAAATTCAAAGAAAACTAATAAACCCATGCGGATATTGACGGTAATACTATGCGTTTTAGTCGCGGTGCTTATTGTCATCGTGGCGTTTGTTTGGATAAATTTCTCTAAGCTTTCCGGAGATTTGGGGTTTGATAAAGATGCCGTAGGAGAAGAATATGAAACTGATCCGGAAGCGGAAGGATTGCCTGAGGTTACCTATAGCGGCGGCAATGTATCGCCGCTGGAAAAGTCCGAAGAAACAATGGACATCATGCTGCTTGGCGTAGACAACCGGGACATCACAAAGTTTACCGGCCGTTCTGATGTAACGATGTATCTTAGGATCGATACAAAAAAACAAAGTATCAAGCTTGCATCATTAATGCGCGATACTCTTGTGCCTATAGAGGGCCATGATAAAAACAAGCTGAATACCGCTTATAATTTTGGAAGCATTGAGCTTACTAATAAAACGCTTTTGCAAAACTTTGGCCTAAAACCGGATTATTATATGGTCGTTAATTTTTACGGCATGGAAGATATTATTGATGTGCTAGGCGGAGTGGACATTGATATAAAAAGCGAGGAACTCGAAAGCCTGACAAATTCAATAACCGAGATAAATGCACTCGATAAGAATTATAATTCTCCTTATATTACAGAACCGGGCATGCATCATTTAAACGGGCGCCAGGCTGTCGCTTATATGCGGATCCGTCACCCCGGGGGAGATGCAACGCGGATTTTGCGCCAGCAAAAAGTGTTAAGCGAGCTGTTTGATAAGGCAACGAAGGTGGATATCCTTATGATACCCGCGCTGATTGATACCATCGCAAGATATGTAAGGACTGATATACCGGCCACTAAGATGCTTGACATTGCAAACGCAGTGAAAAAAATGGGTGCGAATCAAATAAAGAAATTCAGGTATCCCGAAGAATATGAGTTTGGACGGTATAAGAAAATGTCTATTGTGCAGCCTAAGGACTTTTATAAAGAGATCAAAAAGCTGCATGATTTCTTAACAAACTAATAAGAGACGGGCGCGCAACGAAGCTGTTTCGCGCCCGCTGTGATTATTCTTTCACTAAAACCTTTACGACCTCGCCTATGAAGATCCGGTGATAGTCGTCCGTGCCGCCGTAGATGGCGTCAAAAACCTCGGACGCGCTCGAGCCGTCCGCAGTAACGTCTGCATGCAGCAGCTTGCGGCATACGAAGATAAGGCTGGCTTGCTCAAACGCGGTTGTGTTTTTAAGAAAGTAAGGCGTAAGGCCCGATTCTTTAACCTTGTCGCACTCGTTACCGTGCAGCTTTCCGCAGATGTTCAGCGCTTCGCGGTATCCTTCTTCATAGAACGAGACGGTAAAATAATCGTTTTCATTGAAAAACTTGCTGGTGTAGCGGCTTTTGCGGATATACACCGTTACAGTATTCTTATTCCAGAACATCCCGAAGCCCGCCCAGCTAGCTGTCATCATGTTAAACCCTGTTTCTTTAGTTCCGGCGGTTAGCAGCGACCACTCCCTGCCGATTTTGGTAAACGGGTTCATGATGATCTCTTTGATGCCAATCTCTTTAAATGACAATTTAATTTCCTCCGTGTTTTGATAACTGTTATTATAATCCAAAACGGCCCGCAAGTAAAATCTTTATTTCCCGCGCCGTTTCATGCTTACTTACGCGCCAGGTATGCAAAAAGCCAAACAATGTGCAGCGCGTTGACCAGCGCGTAAAACATTAGAGCCGCCACGATGACGCGGTTCGATATTTTTAGCTGTATGTCTGTTGCGGCTTTCATCCTAAAATACAGCAGAACGAACGCGGCGGCGGGCAAAAGTGTTTTGACTGCGAGCGCCAAAAAAATGCTGTGCATAAACAGCGCCATCACCGGGTTTGCCTCGGCAAACATGCCTGTGCTTTTTAGCAGCAGTGTTAAAAGAATATCGGCCACGCAAAGGGCGTATACCGCGAACAGCTTTGTTCGGATATTGCTGAGCGTGCAGTCTTTGAAAAAAGCCAGCATCGTATGATCCTTTCAAACGATATAAACGCATTATAAAGGAACATACGAAGATAAAAAATAGGGTTAGACACGATCAGGTTAAAAGAGACAGATTACTGCAAAAATAGACGTTTCTGACGCTATTTCTTCTCTTTTAGAAGGTCTCTTATTTCCGTGAGCAGCAGCGTTTCCTTTGAAGGCTCGGGCGGTGATTTGGGCTTTTCCCTGCGTATTTTGCCGAACAGCTTGATGAATAAAAAAACGCTTAGCGCGATGATGAAAAAATCGACCACGGTTTGGATAAACAGACCGTAATTAAGCGACGCGGTGCCTATTGTGACGGAGAGCCCCTCAAAGCTGATGCCTCCCGCTGCGATGCCTATTAGAGGCATGATGATATCTGCGACTAAAGACGCGACAATCTTGCCGAACGCCCCGCCGATAATGACGCCGACAGCGAGGTCAAGCATGTTTCCTTTTGAGATAAACTCTTTAAACTCTTTGATCATGATATTTGCTCCTTTATTTTTGTATTCTCCGAATACACTGAAAGCTTTCGCAAAACGGCCAAAAAATCAACCCCATTATACCTTTTTGGCCGTATGTTGTAAATTAAAAAGCGGATCATAAGCGAAAGAGCCGCGCACTCTATGAGCACGGGGCTTGGCCCGCTCAAAAGCTGGCTTAGAGATTACGGCAGCTTTGCCGCCAATCCTTTGGGTGCGCTGTTCTATAACTTAGGGTGTGTCGTTTCCGCTGTAATGCTTGGGGCTTTTTACGCGGGAATTTCGCAGTGGTACCGAAGACGTTCTGCCGCAAAAAAGTACGTGGTTTGCTATATTTGCGCCCAGGCTAGTGCGCCGGGTGTGTTTAATACGCCGTTCATTTTTAGCATGAACCGATCTCGTTGGGGAATAATATTTTGGGAAGGTGATGACTATGGCTTTTTACTTTAAACTAAAAGACCTTGACACTATAGGAAAAACAGACGCGGACAAAGCGTACATATTTGACAAAACGATATGCGAGTGGCGCATCGACAAGCAAAACACGCTGATGGACCGTATAGAAGGGTTTGATGCGGAAAGCACAGGGCCGCTTGAGGTGATATCCGAGCGCGAGGCGATGGAATTGATAAAGCAATACGGAGGCAATTTTAGGTAAAGGGCTTTAGGGGTTTTTATTTTTTTCCAGCGGAATAAAACGCTGCAATACGGCGCATGATAAATATGAGGTGACGGGACAATGTTTTTACAACATGGCCTGGATGACCTTGTCAGCAGCCTGGGATATCGCACTGCGATCTTTAGTCCAGGTGACTGAGCTGGGGCGGGCAGATGTGATGCCCGCCTCGTTTATTAAAGAAGCAAAAGGGCGGCAAACCGGCCGCGTTTTTTATTTGCCTTTCTCTTTTTATATTAAAAAATGCCGCACGTTTTTTAATTTGCTTTATTTATGACGAAAAGCGTGGACGGCAAAGCCGATCGGCCGTATAATATCACTGTCGCAGCAATAAGCAAGAAGGGATGAGCGATTTGAAACTGCTTGAAAAGTTAAGCCTTGATCTTTGTTCGCTGGTCATTTTTCACGGGCTGCTAAAAGACGGTGTAATAAAAAGGCTGGCCGAATTGATACGGGCAGACGGCAGCGCCTATGAGCGGGTCGGGAGGTATGCCTCTTTTGCAAACGAGCTTTTCCGGGAGGGAGACGACCTTGCCGCGTATGTGCTAGAGCGTGTGCTCGAGGATGACAATATTTATGTGCAAAGGCGCGCGCGGGGGGAGGCTGTTTCGGGCACGCTTGCTGAGGCGCTAAAGCACGAGCTGTCTGTTCTTGAACGGCTTTCGCGGCTAACGCCTTTTGAGCTTATAAAACACCTTGGATATGACGGTTTTTTGCCCGAATGGAAAAACAGCCGGTTCGATTTTTATGCGGAATACACTAAGAGAATGAATACTCTTTCTGTACACGGATACGGCATTTTTTCGAAACACAGAGTGTTCACCGTAAAACAAGGGCAGATTGTTGCTGTTAAGTGGCCCGATCCGGTTACGCTTGAAGACCTTAAAGGCTATGGGCGGCAGCGTAAGGCCGTTGTTGACAACACGCTCGCGCTGCTGAAAGGAAGGCCGGCCGCCAATGTATTGCTGTATGGGGACGCAGGCACCGGAAAATCGTCTACGGTAAAAGCCGTAGCCAACGAATTTGCGCATCAGGGGCTAAGGCTAGTCGAAATTGCCAAAAAGCAATACGGTGATCTGCTGTCTGTAGCGCAAGCTTTGGGTAGCCAGCCGCTAAAGTTTATACTGTTTATTGACGACCTATCGTTCGCCGGAGAAAACGATGATTTTTACGCTCTTAAGGCCATGCTGGAAGGTACGGTTTTCGCGAAAGCGCATAACGTGGCGGTGTACGCTACGAGCAACCGCAGGAATCTTGTGAAGGAGTCGTTCTCGGACCGGGAAGGCGACGACGTGCACCGCAGTGAAACGATACAGGAACTGTGTTCGCTGTCCTCGCGGTTTGGGCTGTCCGTAGGGTTTTTCAGGCCCAGCAAGAAGCAGTATCTTGAGATCGTTCACGAGCTAAAACAGCAATACGGCATATTAATGGACGATGCAGAGCTTGAGCTTAAAGCCGA
>JBMNOU010000105.1:0-4920 GCA_050943215.1 Christensenellales bacterium
GCACGCACTTCAGTCTCATCTTTAAAGATTTTGGTTTTAGGCATGTTGAGTGCCACGTATTCTGCTGTTTGGGCACCCGCTAAACTCCATAACTGTTTTTTAATGCTTAAATTTGGACGGTTAAGACGGTTGTTTCGTGCATCAGTCCTTTTGGTCTCAATTTTAACCACATCAATTTCTTGCCGGATCAGCTCTATCTCTTTATGTAATTTAGCAATAAAACTTTCTAATGTATGATTGTTTTCTTTTAATTGAGATTCAATGATCCCTAAGCTTTTGTCAATGCTTATCCGTTTTTTATCAAATGCCTCCATCTGTTGTTCAAGACTTTCTATCCTATAGCGCACGCCTTCTATCTGCCGGTCAACGCTTTCAATTCTGCGGTTAAAATAATGTCTTGAAGGCGGAAAAAGCTTTTTTACCAAATTCTTAACGCGAAGCATAAAATTTCTCCTCAACTTTCTTAAATATCAACCATTTTGATAAGCTTCGCAGACCGTCTGTACATCGCCCTGCATCACTTGTTCTCCTTTATGTATCCATAGCGCTTTTGTGCAAAGTTGTTTTACCGACTCTATCGAATGCGATACGAACAAAAGTGTTGTTCCGCCTTCCAACATCTCATGCATCCGTTTTTCGCACTTTTTTTGAAACGCGAAATCGCCAACAGACAATACTTCGTCAACAATCAGGATATCAGGTTTAACGGCTGTTGCCACAGCAAACCCAAGTCGTGCCCGCATGCCCGATGAATAGTTTTTAATCGGCATGTCCAAAAAACAATGGAGTTCGGCAAAATCGACAATCTCATCATAATGTTCCTTCATATATTTCTTTGAATGGCCAAGAAGTGCGCCGCTTAAGAATATATTCTCTTGCGCGGTCATATTGCCGTCAAACCCGGCCCCTAGCTCAATCAAAGGCGCCACGGTTCCTTTTACCGACACAGTGCCCTTATAAGGCGTCAGTATGCCGCAGATTAGCTTAAGCAGAGTCGATTTTCCCGATCCGTTTCTGCCCACAATCCCCCACGATTCCCCGGGTTTTATCTCAATACTCACATCTTTAAGAGCGAAAAACTCCTCGAAGAACAGTTTTCTCTTAACCAGTTTAACGAAATATTCTTTAAGGTTGTCTACTTTCTCGCTTGCTATATTAAACCGTACGGTAGCGTTTTTCACCTGTACCACATACTCTTCCATAGGCTCTCCAATCATATATGCAATATAAACTTATCCTTACTGCGAAGAAACCGCCATATTCCAATCGCCAGCATTAAAACCGATATCAAGCCGCCGAACAAAATCTGAAGTGATGAAGGCATACGCCCATACACCACCAAGTCCCTAAACTGGGTTATGTAGTAATATAATGGATTAAAGCGCACAATAATCCACTGCATAGTCTTGGGTAAAAACTCTATATCATAGAACAAAGGGGTTAAGTACATCCATGCTGTTGTTACGACTCCCCATATATACTGTATGTCTCTGAAAAAAACAGCCATCTGTGAAAGAAACATTCCCAGCCCCACGCAAAAGATATAAATCTCTATTACAGGGATAAAAAATAGCAATGCATACCAGGTAAATGGTACCCCTGTAAATATCAGAACCAATATAAGCGCCCCGAAAGAAAAAAACATATTGATAAAATCACTGGTCACTCTTGATAAGGTAAACACGTATTTGGGTACATATGTCTTTTTCAATAAGGCTGCGTTTCCTGTGATAGAGACAATCGAATGCCCGGATGACTCCCTCATATAATTAAACAATACGTTTCCGGCAATCAGATAAGCCGGGAAGTATTGAATGTTGCGCTTAAACATCATAGAAAAAACCAGCGCCTGCACCAACATAATCAGAAGTGGACTTAATACGCTCCATAAATAGCCCAGAAAGCTCCTGCGATATTTCATTTTGATATCACGTGCTATCAGTTGTGTCAGCAAATCTCTGAATTTATAGAGATTAACTATTCTTCCTTTTAGCATTGTTATGTGTTCATCACTTTTTTTCATGCTTTCTAGCTCCCAGTATTGATGCAGTTGCATAAATACATTTAAAAAATACCGATTGTTTCAGCCGTTGCAAGTTTTTGCTGGTTATACGTAGGTAATGCATTAACAACACTATATTATAATCTTTGTTGGTATTTAAAACAAGCATTCTGTTTTTTTCTGCTAACTCGTCCCTAAATCGGATTACATCCTGGCGTCCAGCTTTCCTATTTGGATCTTTTATCAGTGCGACAACATAATAACTTTTTAAAATATCAGAAAATTTATAAATAAAGTATTTTTTTGCACCTTTCGGCATGTCAGGGTTGTCATTATATGCATCTGCAATCTTTAGTACGACACTTTTTATATCTTTGATATGCCTCACTTGGTTTTCGTCCGAAACACTTTGAACGCAATTGCCGATTAAATATTGATATAGAAATAGATCTATCGGTAAAACTGTTTTTACTTTTGAAAAAGGTAATGTTGCATATTCTTGATCTTCATAGAAAACCTTTTCAGGCAGACTTATACCAGTATATCGATAAAACTTAGTATTATAGGTTATCCCATGAAAAGTGGCACATCGAAAAACGTTGTTTGATCCTTTTGCAAAATCATTAATTGTATATACATTTCCGAACGTAATACCTTTTGTTATAAATGCCTGCCGTCGGCCGGTTATCATATCAATTGTATGAAAATGCGTTAAAATAACGTCTGCATTCTTGTCTCTTATATCTTCTAAAAAAGGAGCTAAATTCTCTGTAATGACCCAGTCATCGGCATCAATAACCTTAAAGTATTTGCCGGTAGCAATTTTGACAGCGGCGTTTATTCCAGACCCATGTCCCCCATTTTCTTTGTTAATAAGACGAAACGTGTTAGGATATTTATTCACAAAACGCTGCGCGATTTCGCTGGTTCTATCTGTTGACCCGTCATTGACAACGATAACTTCCAGACTCTCCAAAATACTTTCTTCAATAAATGAAAAAAGGCATTTTTCAATACACCAATCAGCGTTATATGCAGGAACAATAATAGACAACACTTTATCCATGTTTCACACCACAGCCCAAAATTGACCGAATATAAAAACGATTAAAATTTTTCTTCATCTTAAACCTATATTTACTCCGCCAATATAAAAATAAAAATTCCCTTCAGGTGGAAACATCGAATCAGTGTTAATTCTAATTTCTGTTACCTCCCTCGGAAATATTAACCCTATTCATTAATAATACAGATGAATTATAGCATAAACTTTCTGTTATAGTCAAATATCATGCAATGTATATTTGACAGATATTCATGGGATTATAAACATATTAGCTTCGAGACCGCGAAAGAGTAATAAATTACGCTCAGAATAAAAAAAGTGTTCTTGATCCATTCGGTGGTTATACTCAGCTCTTTCCATACACTGCAGTGTGAATGAATCTATCATTTGGAGGGTATAGGAGAACTGATTTCAGATTAATGAAGCTTATACGATAAAGCATTCCAGGTTTCTTGCAGTCCCCAAAATAACAAATTTCTTTTGTAAAGCTTTCCCGAACTAGCCCTTTGCAGATAAGATATCGGCATTTCAATGATTGTAATATCTTGGTTAGCAACATCTGCATTTTCATGTTTCGTTATACCAACTCAACCTAAGATTTTTTACCTTAAAAATTTCAATCTTAATTTTTTCTCCTAAAAAATCTCCGCTATCTCGCATCCGATATTGCCTTTGCCACTAATCACTACTTTTTTTACCCAAACGTTCTGGTTCTTTAGCCGCCTCAATTGCTGTGAGAACATAAAATAACTCTTGAATAGGCTGTACCGTATGCACATATCAAAACATCCGGCTTCACCTCAAGTTCCATATCTGTACTATACTCAATGTTCAAATTAACCTCTACTCAAAGTTGATTCAACATTTGCTCATACCAACAATCAAGTCCTCGATCGACCACAATAAGCCCCCCATTGCTCTCCAAAAAATATTCCGTCATTTGGGGCATAACTATTCCGTTTTAATTACTGATATGCAACCCTTGAATTATTTCCTCCAATACCTTATCCGAAGATATTATGATTACCTTCATAGCTTGAATCAAAAGGAGTTTTTTGTCGTGCCTCAACCGCTATAAGCTTTACCAAACCACCCCTTCAAGGGGTGGTTTTTATTAAGGCTTTAGCCAGTTGAGCACGCAAAGCGTGCGAAATATAAACCACCCGCTATGCGGGTGCGCGGTAAAAGTTATACAAAAAATCACCTTTCCAATAATATAGGGATGTTCAAGTCTCTATACAATGAAAGGAAAGGTGATTTAATGGCGAATAAAGCCCATAGTCTGGCACATACAAAGTAGATGTGCAAATATCATATAGTATTTACTCCTAATTATAGGCGTAAGATCGTCTACAAACAATACAAAAGTAGCGTGCGAGAGATACTTATACAGCTATGCAAGTATAAAGGGATAGAGATATTGGAAGGACATTTGATGCCAGATCACATACATATGCTCGTAAGCATACCCCCAAAAATAAGTGTTTCAAGCTTTATGGGATATCTGAAAGGGAAAAGTGCACTAATGATATTTGAAAGCATGCAAATTTGAAGTATAAATTTGGGAACGTGCACTTTTGGGCAGAAGGGTATTATGTTAGCATAGTAGGGTTAAACGAAGCAACGATAAGGAAATATATCGCAGAACAAGAGAAGCACGATATAGCCTTGGACAAGCTGAGTGAAAAGAGTACGAATACCCCTTTAAGGGGTAGCTGGTATTATGAACGCTCCTTTAGGAGTGGCAAAAGTGGCAATGGCACTAGAGGCTTGAACAGATGTGAAAGCCAGCGTCTTTAGGCGCTGGCCGGTAGCATGGGCTTATAGCCCTTGTGCAAACCACCCGCTAGGC
>JBMNOU010000094.1:0-5829 GCA_050943215.1 Christensenellales bacterium
ATGGCATTAGAAATTTTATTAGTTTTTCCATTGTTGTACCTCTACAAAAATTATTTGCGTTTAATATGCAATATCAAATAATGTGTACTCTAATCTGATGTTATATTTTGTAAACCCGCATGTCAAGTAATTCATGAGAAGGCATTACAACCAGTTGATTTCTGATATCCTTATCAAGAACCCGCACCACCCAGTAACCAATATATTTTTAATTATTGCTTTTAATAAACATTCCCGATATTGATACGACGCCAAAGAATCTGTCCGCGTGGCGCGGTATCTTTTTCATTAGCATATCGTCAACAGATGCTAGTGATATGTTCTCTGGATAATCTTAAAATGACCACCCCGGATGAATCATACATACTCCGGCTGAAAGTGAATCAGCAACCGAGTTCATTACAAGAAGTAGTTTATAAGTTACTTTGATTTTATTGACTGCCTGAGCAGCCTGCCATTCTTCATTCATAATTACCAAGGCAACCGGTTTGCCATAATAGCGTACGATTATACTCAAAAAAATAGTCCATTTGTATCAGAGAATTAAGTTTTAAGAAGGATCCTATAAAAGCGATCCTTCTTATTGCAGAGGTTATTTCATTGACTTTTCAGCAATCTTGATTGCCTCGCGAACAATATTCCCGCAATTTCTGGAAGAAATACCGCCCCAGCCTTCGCTGGCAACGATGTCATCCACCCCCAGTCTTTTTGCGATCTCTTGTTTTAAAGCATCAGATATTACCTGATGTCTTGACATTGAAATCCCTCCTTTATTTTGCGGTTTTTAAACCGCTATAATTAGTATACCCAATCCTTTATGAAAGCTATATATCCCGTGTTTGCTATGTGTTTTCGAGTTTGCATCGTTAATTTTTAAGAGTGCTTTGGCTCATTAGCGCCAACAACTAATCAAGCCCTAAAGGATTTATTTACAACTAAACTAATACGGCCACTTCCAGTTGCTGATTTCGTTTTTATCGATGCCATTGTTATAAGCGTAATGAATATTCTCAATGATCGTGTTTTTCATGTGCTCTCTGCAATGCGCTCCTTTAGATCCCAGAGATGGTATGCGGTCGATCACGTCGATCACAAGATTAAAACGGTCTGTCTGATTTCTGATCGTCAGCTCAAGCGGTGTATTGATATTTCCTCTTTCTTTATATCCTCTGACATGGATTCTATGCTGATTGGTTCGTTTATACGTCAGTTTATGTATCAGCCAAGGATACCCGTGGAAATTAAATATGATATGCTTATCGATGGTAAATAGCGAATTAAATTCCGTGTCGGAGAGACCATGAGGATGCTCTGTTGCGGGCATAAGCCGCATGAGGTCCACGACATTGACAAAGCGCACCTTTAGTTTGGGGAACTCGCCGCGCAGTATAGCCACGGCTGCGAGAGCCTCGCGGGTGGGTACATCTCCGCAGCTTACCATTACGATATCTGTATCACCGCAGGCGTCGTTCGTGTCGTCATTACTAGCCCAGTCCCAAATGCCGATGCCTTTTGTGCAATGCTTCACCGCTTCTTCCATATTAAGATACTGAAGGTGTTTTTGTTTGTCCGCTACGATTACGTTGATATAGCCCGCGCTTTTTAAACAATGGTCAACCGTTGAAAGAAGACAGTTTGAATCTGGTGGCAGATATATGCGTACGATCTCCGGGCTTTTATTTGTGACCACATCCAAAAAACCCGGATCCTGATGGGAAAACCCATTATGATCCTGACGCCATACCGTGGAAGAAAGCAGTATGTTTTCGGAGGAAATGGGCGCACGCCAGGGGACCTCATTCTTGCTGATCTGCTGCCATTTCGCGTGTTGGTTGAACATCGAATCGATGATATGAGAGAAAGCTTCATAAGTGTGGAACAATCCGTGCCGCCCAGTTAAGATATACCCTTCAAGCCAACCTAATAGCGTATGTTCGCTAAGCATTTCCATTACCTTGCCATCTCTTGACAGTTCGCTTCCATTGGCATCCTCTTCGATAATCTCACCCATCCAGACTTTTTTGCTTGCCTGGTAGACGGCATCCAGGCGGTTGGAGGCCGTTTCATCGGGACCAAACATCCTGAAATTTTCGCTATTGCGCAGAAACGTATCTTTTAAAAACTCGCCGAGTGCCCTTGTGTTCTCGGCTTCGGTCTGACCGGGATTGGTTACCTTTACTTTGTAATTTCTAAAATCCGGCAGATGAAGCTGTTTTCTTGTAAGGCCGAATGTCATTGGATTGGCGCTCATCCTCTTTTGTCCTTTGGGTGCGAGTTCTTTGAGTTCGGAAATCAGCTTTCCGGATGCGTCAAAGAGTTTCTCTGGCTTATAGCTTTTTAGCCAGTTCTCGAGCAAAATTAAATGCCGAGGATTATCATGGATGCCGGTAATTGGAACCTGGTGAGAGCGCCAAAAGTTTTCAATCTTGAGTCCATCCACTTCTTTTGGCCCTGTCCAGCCTTTGGGTGACTTCAAAATGATTACCGGCCACGAGGGGCGTGCCGCTTTAACACTGCTACGCGATGTTTGCTGTATTGATCTTATTTCCAGCACAGCTTTTTCAAGCACTTGCGCCATTTGAATATGCATTGTTTCGGTCTCTTCACCCTCTACCCAATAAGGCGTGTAACCGTATCCTTTAAACAGACATTCGAGTTCTTCTCTGCTAATACGGGCTAGTATGGTGGGGTTTGCTATTTTATACCCATTAAGATGTAGGATAGGGAGAACCGCCCCGTCCCTTGCCGGGTTTAAAAATTTATTCGAATGCCATGAGGTCGCAAGCGGACCCGTTTCCGCTTCTCCGTCTCCCACTACAACAGCAATGATCTGGTTGGGATTATCAAAAGCTGCTCCGTACGCATGGGAAAGACTATACCCAAGCTCTCCGCCCTCATGGATAGATCCGGGCAGCTCGGGCGTGCAGTGGCTGCCAATTCCTCCCGGAAAGGAAAAATGCCTAAATAGTTCCCGAAGGCCGTCTTCGTTTTCTGGCGTTTCGGGGTATAACTCCGAATAAGTGCCTTCGAGATAAACGGGTGCAAGAACGCCTGGAGCGCCGTGCCCTGGGCCGGCAATAAATATTATATTAAGGTCATATTTATTAATCAGCCTGTTTAAGTGAACATAAATAAAGGCAAGCCCAGGGCTGGTGCCCCAGTGTCCAAGCAGCCTGTTTTTAACATGCTCCGGCTTAAGAGGTTCTTTTAAAAGGGGATTATCTTTCAAATATATCATGCCGGCTGCAAGATAGTTGCAGGCCATCCAATACGCATTGATTTTTTCTATTTCCTTTGATTCCATAATGCCTGCGTCCTTTGTGCTGCGGTTATTTGATCATTCTTGTCTCTAGTATTTAACAACGTCACACCTTTTATTAGGATTTAAGCCATTAAAATTGACACTTTTCTGCAAGCCCACAGCGATAAATCATATGCCTTAAATAGAAAGTCATGTCTAGCCCAGATTATATTCGGGTAGAATTATTATGGAACAAGAGAGGTTATATTCATTTGCAAATCATAACGAATATTGTAAAAAAATTAATAAATTCGTAACACAAATGTAATTTCTCTTGCCAATATTGAGAGCCCAAGATACAATAAAAGAAAACGGCAGGAGGTTCCTATGTATAGACGAAGGCGAAAAAGACGGTTAAATAGGCTAAGCTTCGTTTCATACCGTGCCTTAGGCGTACTGCGGCGTTTAAGCCCAGGCGCATGGCTTATTTCATTAGGAGTCGCAGTTGCTGTTTTGACGGCTGTAGCATTGTTGGTGTTTTTACCCCGAAATACTGATGCTCTATCACGGCAGATTGCCGAAGACGTTCTTGTTGCAGCCAATGCGGGTGTCATACCGGACGGGAGCGCGGCCAATCCTGAATCCACGCCTGATCCGGCACCCGATCCTGCTCCAACCTCTACTCCTGATCCCACTCTTCAGAGAAATGATGAAAATGAGCGCGTGCAAAAGCTTCAAGAAAGGCTGATGGATCTTTGTTATCTTGATATTGATGAGAGTACGCAGTTTTTCGGGCCTGCTACTGAATATGCGGTACAGTTGTTTCAGCGACAGCATAAACTTCAGCAGGATGGTATTGCGGGTTTGGAAACACTTACGCTTCTATATTCAGAGCAAGCCAAAAAATATACTTTGCTTGAAGGTACAAAGGGTACGGATGTAGACAGCTTGCAAAGACAATTGAAAGATCTTGGATATCTTAAAAAGGCGACAGGGTACTACGGCACCGAAACCGTTGCGGCGGTTAAGGATTTTCAGGAGCGCAACGATCTTAAGATTGACGGAAAGACCGGACAATATACATTGGATCTAATCTATTCACCAAACGCAAAACCCAGTAAATTTAAGGTACAAGCCGAACACCGGCGCGCAAATATACTTACCATGCTCAGTGCCGCCGCGGACCAACTAGGTGATCCTTACGTGCTTGGTAACGAGGGACCGAACTCGTTCGATTGCTCCGGACTCGTATATTACTGTTTAAAAGAAGCGGGATCCTCGCGCGGCCGTTATAACGCAGCCGGCTATGCGCAGGTGAAAGAATGGGATAAGATTACCTCGATGGGCAGACTCGAAAAAGGAGATCTGCTGTTTTTCTGGAATAAAGGCAAAACCAAAGTGGGGCACGTAGGCATCTATATAGGCAGCGGTATGATGATCGACGCTTCATCTAGCAACGACAGGGTTATAAAACGGCCATGCAACACTGCTTATTGGATGAAAATGTTTGTATTTGCACGAAGGCCTTGGTAACAGGCGCAGCTGACCCTGGTTATATTAAATTGGCAGAGCTTGCAAAGTCAATATAAAAGCCCCAGAACCTTTTGGTAATGGGGCTTTTTGACAAAGCACCAATACTGCAAATTTGTCTATTCCAATTGGGTTCTAACAATATCGCCAGTATTGCTATTTGCAAATATTACGCATTCTAAGGTTGTAAGATTATAAATCACCGACCATTCTAATTTGTCTCCGCCATCCGGACCATAAATGCCGACGTCCATCATCAGATCTACCGCTTATTCTTCGGTCAATATTCGGTTATTGTTTCCGATCCTTTGCTTAACGGTCTCATAGCGTTCAAACTTTGTATAACCCTCGCCAATGCTTAGATCATTAAAGGCAATAAAATTTGACGCAATCTGGTATTCATCATGTGTAATAATTGCTTGTAGCACATGATCCCAGTACTCTACAATGACGGATTTTCCAGAAGCGTCTGAAATTATATAATGGCAGTTTATGTCCACTGAAAAATAAAGATTATATTTCTTTAATAATTCAACCGCTTAGTCAACAGTCGCTGCATAATCCAACACAAGGCGTATGGCTGTGGTCGTGTTCAAAGTTGCTTTTCTATCATCATTTGGTGCTTCAGGGACAGTCAGCAGTGCAATCGCCACTCCTTTTTCGTTTATATCATCGAAGGGTAAAAAGGGTGCCGCCAATGTTAGAAAGCTATCAAGGCTAAATCCATTTGGCAAAAAGTCTGCAGAATATCCGGCAAAAGTTAGGTTTACAGTTGATATAGAGGAATATTAGTTGGTAGGCCTTGTTCTTACCTACAAAGACGGCGCATATCGAAAATCGAAATTACGGCAAAACAACATCTCATCCTTTTCATTCCTTGTTACGAAAGCGGTGCAACCATCGCCCGTTACACCTAAATCAATGGGCAGGCCTTTTAACAGATGCTTTACAAAAGCCTCGATATCTGCATCACTCTTTGCTCCGATTGCAAGAAATTCATCAAAGCCATAATCCCCATAATATGTCATGCTATACATTGTATAATCGTCTAGCTTCCT
>JBMNOU010000095.1:0-5788 GCA_050943215.1 Christensenellales bacterium
AGTAATAATAATTTATTTATTTTCATTTTAATTCCTTGTTAGATTTAAAAATTAGAATGTAAGAGTGATACCGCCGGTGATGGTGCGCATAGCTGAATAATAGCTGGTACCGATACCGGAGCCTGAGGTGTAGGAGCCTAGACCCATGCTGAAGCGGGGGTCAATGCCCTTGCGTGCACAAAGTACTCCAAGATTCTCACCTGCAACGTAAACGCGAAGACCTGCGATCTTAATCTTGTTAAGGAGGTTCTTAGGGAATGTGTAACCCAAAGTCACGTTGTTGAGGCTGAGATAGTTTGAAGAAATGAGGAAGCGGTCGACCGCACTCTGAGCAACCTGGGTGTCACCGTCCATACGGGGAACGTCAGTATTGGGGTTCTCAGGAGTCCATGCCTTGAGAGCATCTTTGTGCCAAGCACTTCCTGCAGACTTTTGTGTCCACATCAGAGATTGATAACCGCCATCATAGAACTTACCGCCGAGCTGGAATGAAGCCTGTGCGGAGAAGTCAAATCCGTATGCACTTAGAGAGGTGCCAAAACCACCATAGAGTTTGGGCATAACCGTACCGAGCTCATATCTTGTTGCATCGGAGAATACGGGAGTTGTAGTATCTTCACCGGTCTCTTCATTATGTGTCCAATAAAGTGCCTGACCATTCTCCGGGTCAACGCCTGCATATTTGTACATATAAGCGTCATAGAGCGAACCACCTATCTTATAGATATAGTTGGATCCCCTGATACCTTTCTCTGAAACACTTTCATCCAATTCGAGGATTGTGTTTTTGTAGTGGCTGGCATTGATATTCCATGTCCAGTGTACTTTCGAAGTATTGATTATATTACCATAAAGAGAAACCTCAAAACCTTTATTCATGATACTACCCACGTTGATAGGCATTGTGGAGGGAGCACCCATTGAAAGAGGAAGGTTCTTAGAGTAAAGAAGGTCTTCAGTTTTACGGGCATACCACTCAATTGTACCGTTGAAGTAGCCGTTGAAGAGTTCGAAGTCGAGACCTACGTTAAATGCCTTTGACGTCTCCCAGGTAAGTTCATGGTTACCTCTTGAAGAGAGTGTCAGCGAATACTCGCCTGTTTCTTCGTTATATGAGTGCGTATACTGATCTGAGTAGGGATAATAACCACCGAGGTTGTCGTTACCCTGAACACCGTAGCTCACTTTTAGTTTGAGCATATCCACCATATTAACTCCACGAAGCCAGCTCTCTTCGCTTATAAGCCATGCGGCACCAATACTACCGAAGTTACCCCAGCGGTTCTCTTTTGCAAAACGTGAAGATGCGTCACGACGGAATGATGAACTTACGAAGTATCTGCCATCATAGTCATATTGTGCACGTGCAAAGAAACCCTGAGCCATATAGTTATTGGTGTAAGATTTCACATTCTTGCTGGAAGTACCGTCAGCGTTGCTCAACTCACCTACGAGAGGGTTGAAGAGGTGGTCGTTGCTACCGTAGAGTGACTGCATTTTGCGGTTTTGCTGCTCATAACCCAAAAGAACATCGAGATTGCTCTTGGTTCCGTTGAAGTCAGTCTTGTAATTTGCAAGGTACTGCTGGTTGATATCCCATGTCCTTGAGTGAGCCACATATGCACTACCATCCGTTGATGCACCACTACCGAATATACTGTAAAGGTTGTTCTGGCGGGTATTGTCGCTCAAAAGGTTAAGGTTGGCAGTAAGGGTGAGACCCTTGAAGGGAGTTATGATAGCACCCGCTTTACCAACGAATACGTCAGCAAAGTATCTGGAAGAGTCATACTCATTGTCGCGAACAGCGTTGCCCACAAATGAGGGACGGATGAAATTGGTATTGTTGGAGTCATAAACAAGACGACCATTTTCCAATTTTTTAGATCCGTCAGCGTTGCGTACATAAAGGGGATAAATCGGACCCACATTGTTTGTAATGTAGAATATGTTACCCGAAGAACCCCATGAACCTGAATAAGGGTTGGTTTCTGAGTCCGAGTGTGTAAACATCATGCTGCTTACGAGCTTGAACCACTCCTTCACCTGATAGTCAGCGTTGATACGACCTGTGTAACGTTTATATCCGGAGTTGTTGATAATACCACCGTCTTCAAGGAAACCACCGCTGGCATAGTAATTAAATCTCTCACCGGAACCGCTCACGGAAAGGTTATACTCCTGGCGGAATGAAGGATGGAACACTTCGTCATACCAGTTATCAGGAATGTAGTAGTACTCACCGTCCGAATAGCCGAGAGTCGCATTGGGGTTCATCTTGAAATTGGTACCAACGAACTTTTGACCCTCGGGAATGGTAAATACCTGGTAACCGAGACCTCCATTGTTCTGGTCGAAGAGATATTTGTCAGCATGAGCATAACTCTCTGCTTCAGTATAACCTGCATAGAATTGCTGGTTGAACATCAGTTTGTAATATGTCTCATAATACTGTGCGGGGTCGTCAATCAAGTCATACTTGGGAATAAGACGAGAGTTTGAGCCGAAACGGGCATCAAATTTTATTTGAGCATCACCCACACCCTTCTTGGTGGTGATAAGGATGACACCGTTTGCACCGCGGTTACCGTAAATGGCGGCTGCGGATGCGTCTTTAAGAACTGACATTGACTCAACGTCGTTGGGGTTAATGTCAGAGATTGCTCCTGCAAACGGGGCACCATCGACAACGATGAGGGGGCTGTTGCTCGCACTCATTGAGCCGACACCACGTATGCGGATTGTTGCTGCGTTAGAGGTAGGGTCACCACTGGAAGAAATGATCTGCACACCGGGAGATGTACCTGCAAGAGCGCTGGTAACGTTGGTGGTAATCTTCTTCTGGATCTCCTCACTCTTTACCATCGAAGCGGATCCTGTAAAAGATGCCTTGGTGGATGTACCGTAGGCGACTACGATCACGTCCTCCAGATACTCGGCATCAATATTGAGCGCTACATCGATAACGCTCCTGCCATTGACGGGAATCTCCGCTGTCTGGTAACCTACTGAGCTAAATACGAGAACACCGTCACCCGGAACGGAGATGATGTAAGCTCCTTCAGCATCTGTTGCAACTCCGGTCATGGTACCCTTGAGCTGGATGGCTGCAAAGGGAATACCCTCTCCGGTAGCTGCATCTTTAACGACACCTTTTACCTGTATAGTCTGCTGTGCAAACGCAGTCGCAGATACTACAAGTAAGAGAGTCGTCAGAATTAGTCTGATTCTTTTCATGTAGATAAATTTTTGGTTGATTAATTGGTGTTTATAATATTATTCTCTATCGTGCAAACCAGTCAGAGGCCAGTCATGCATACTATTCATCTTGCAAAGTAAATAAAAAAAAACAATAATTCAAACATTTTATAGCCTAAAAATCAGACTTAAATAACATTTTTATAAGAAAAATGCCCATTTTTATTGAAAATTGTAAGCACTATACGAAGAATCTAAAAAATATCATATGTAAAAGGCAAAAAAAAGCAAAAGGTGGCCATGTGGCCACCCTTGCAAAAATAATCGCTTTTCAGACGATTTATCAGATTACGCCCTGCTCAAGCATTGCTTGTGCAACTTTCATGAAGCCGGCAATGTTTGCACCCTTAACATAATCAACCGTACCATCTTTTCTCTGGCCGAACTTCACGCACTGTGCGTGGATGCTCTCCATGATGAAGTGAAGCTTTTCGTCAACTTCCTTTCCCGACCAGCTGATGTGTGAAGCATTCTGGGTCATCTCAAGACCTGAGGTTGCTACACCACCTGCATTGACAGCCTTGCCGGGGGCGAATAGGAAGCCCTTTGTTGACTGGAATGCAGCAATAGCTTCGGGAGTACAACCCATGTTGGAAACCTCGCAGCAGCACCATGTACCATTAGCGATGAGTTCTTTTGCATCGTCGCCGTTGAGCTCATTCTGGAATGCACAAGGAAGAGCGATGTCGCACTTCATGCTCCATGCTTTCTTACCCGGAGTAAAGATAGCTTGACCGGGGAACTTGTCAGCCATATCCTGAACTTTGTTGCGGTTGGAAGCACGCATGACGAGCATATAATCGATCATCTCCTTATTGATGCCATTAGGGAGAGCGCAAACGCCGTCCGGACCTGAAATTGCGATAACCTTTGCTCCAAGTTCGGTAGCCTTGGTTGCAGCACCCCAAGCTACGTTGCCGAATCCTGAAATGGCAACAGTCTTACCCTTGATATTCTTGCCGGCTTTTGCAAGTACGTGCTCGGTAAAATAGAGAGCACCAAAGCCTGTAGCTTCGGGACGAAGGATGGAGCCACCCCAGTTTAGACCCTTACCGGTAAGAACGCCTGTGTTGTACTGGCGTGCAAGTTTGGAGTACATGCCCACAAAGTAACCGATCTCACGGGCACCAACACCCACATCACCGGCGGGAACGTCCTGGTCGGGACCGATACAATGCCACAATTCGAGCATATAGGCCTGGCAGAAACGCATGATTTCACCGTTTGATTTGCCAACGGGATCAAAATCGGAACCACCTTTTCCACCGCCCATGGGGAGAGTGGTGAGCGCATTCTTGAAAGTCTGCTCAAAGCCGAGGAATTTCAACATTGAAACATTTACGGCAGGATGGAAACGAATACCGCCCTTGTAGGGGCCGATAGCACTGTTGAACTGTACACGATAGCCGATGTTGGTCTGAACCTCACCTTTATCGTCTACCCAGGCAACACGGAAAGTGAAGACACGGTCAGGCTCAACTATTCTTTCAACGATTTTTGCCTTTTCGAATTCGGGATGTTGATTGTAAACCTCTTCGATTGACTCAAGCACCTCATGTACGGCTTGCAAGTACTCTTTTTCATGGCCATATTTTTTCTCAAGATTGGCCATAATCTCAGCTACTTTCATAATTCTTAACTTAATTTATTTGGTTGATATTTGTGATTAATATAGTAAAAAGTTTTGACTATTCAACAACCCAGGTTGCACCGCTATGTAGCAGGTCATCCATGCATTTTATCGTAGATTTTGCCTCCACTTCCTTCAACTGATCCCTTACATTGTCATCATAGGTATTCTCCTTTACATTGCGGATAACTCCAAGTGCAACGGGATAGTCGGGGTATTTCATATTGACAAGCAGGTTGTGTATACCTACCTCCTTACAGTTTGCGTCATGAACGAGCAGGTCATCCACAGTAATACCATCCTGACCTATGGTAACCACTTCCAATTTCCGGTTACGGAATATCAGACCCTTGTCATTATTCTTTCCGAATATCATCGGTTCTCCATGACGAAGGATTATGGTCCTGTCGGCACGATATTCACGATCGGAAATGGTTGCGTGTGCACCATCATTGAAGATTACGCAATTGACCAACATCTCAACAATCGAAGTGCCGTCATTTTTTGCGGCAGCCACTAAAATCTCCTGTGTGAGCTTAATCTCGGAGTCAAGGCCGCGTGCAAAGAATGTGGATCCGGCACCAAGCGCAAGTGCTCCCGGATTGAAGGGATTCTCAACAGTGCCGTAAGGGGATGTTTTAGTGATCGTACCCAGTTTTGATGTAGGAGAATATTGTCCTTTGGTAAGACCGTAAATCTGGTTATTGAAGAGGATGATATTGATGTCTATATTCCTGCGGACGGCGTGGATGAAATGATTGCCGCCAATGGCAAGCGCGTCACCGTCACCTGTGGCCTGCCAAATGCTGAGTTTGGGATTTGCCACCTTCATACCTGTGGAAATGGCTGTTGCGCGTCCGTGTATTCCGTGGAATCCGAATGTATTCATATAGTAGGGCA
>JBMNOU010000096.1:0-5760 GCA_050943215.1 Christensenellales bacterium
TTTGAATTTTCAATCTCTCTCACTCGATATAGTTTATTTTCTGAAGATTTACTGATAAGAGTATATCCAACTATATACTCAGCGAATGTTTTATCATGAACTTTATATTTTACCCCTTTAACAAGCTCTTTATTGCCGTTTAAAAAAGACTTCGCTTCAAAAAATAAGGGACGTCAACTTTTTTGTAGACAATTTGCTAAGCTACCTTTTCTGACCTCTGTATTCAATGATCTAACATATTCTCTCGGGGACTTATATCCGAGCCTTTTCTGGATTCTCTTCACATTGTAGAAGCAATATATGTACTCGAACACTGCCGTCCGCACAGACTCTTTCGTTTCATAGTGCGTACAGTGTATCAGTTCTTTCTTCATGGTCGCAAAGAAACTTTCCGACCATGCGTTGTCGCCCGGCATCCTGACGGGAGAAGCTCTGACGCAGCCCGTACTGCTGTAGCAATCCCATCACAGCTTTTGATGTATACCGGCTGCCTCTATGGAAGATGCAGCATTCAGCCAACTCATGTCTCGCAAGCATCGCCAGTATTGCGTTGATTACAAGTTCTTTTGTCATTCTGTCTGCCATATGATCTCCAAGCACTTCGCCGGTTACGATATCCCTGATTACACAGTGATACATAAACCCTTCACCAGTTCTCAAGTATGTTATATCGCTTATCAGACCCATTCGCGGCACGATCGGGAACTCTTGATTCCTAAGGATGTTCGGATACCCATCGCCTCTGGCTTTCTTGCTGTTGGTCAGGCTCTTGGTTCTATGCCTATTGTGACAAGAATCCAAAGTCATCTCAGCCATATACTCGACGCATTTCTTGCGCCCAAGGCGTTCTCCTTTTTTACGCAGTTCAGCAGTAATTCTGTCTGGCCCGTATGTACTTCGGCTTTCTTCGAACTCTTCTTTGATTCTCTTTTTCAGATGCGCTTCCTGTCCCTCAAAAGATTCCCGATTCCTGAGCCAAACATAATATCCTGTTCTCTCTATTTTCAGAATTTCGGCCCACTTCGCCACAGGGTACTCGGGATTACCCCGTATAAATCGATATCTTTACTTTTGGTGACTCGCAAAGTAGGCCGCTGCTTTTTTTAACATGTCGCGCTCCATTCTGGCCTCGGCGAGTTCTCTTCGCAGCGCCCTGTTTTCTTCCTCAAGTGTGGCGAATTTCGTCTTGTCACCATCAGCGGTATATTTTCGCCGCCAGTTGTACAGCAGGTTCTCGTGAATACCTAAATCATCTGCTATCTCTTTTACCGATTTTGGACTTGCATACGATAACTTTACCGCATTCTTCTTGAAGTCCTCATCGTATTTCTTTCTGTATTCTCCCATAATTCCGCCTCCGATTTCTGAGCACTCTTTCGCTCTTTCCATCTTAGCAGATTGTCTAAAATTCTAACATGCTCCCTACTATTTGAGTTTATTCTGTCGGTTCACAAACTTTGCTTGTATTATCACTAATATAAGGGGCTAAAAGTTAACCCATTATTTCATAAGCAGTAATATCACCATTATCATTATTTGATGCTTCAACGGCAGCAATATACGCTCTTATTCTACAAGCAGTATCATAATCTTACTCAGCATTTTTTAATGCTTTTGTTTTTTCAACCTCATTATTATAAAGATTGCGTCGCTCTTCTCGTAATCTCTCTTCTTCCTTTCGTTTGCGCTCCGCTTCTTCACGGGCGATCCTATTGATACGGACAATTTCAGATTGTTCATATAACAAAATTAATATATCTCCATGTCTTTATTCGACATTATCCTTATTTGTATCTTTAAAATATTTATCTTTGTTAATTGTTAACCTCAAACATACTTTCGAATTTTTGGCTTAGATGCCCAAGAATGATGCCGCATTGCATCTTCATAAACAAGCATCTCGCGAGCCTCAAGCTTTGTTAGTACATGTTTTATCTCATCTTGTGATTAAGATATTTTAATAGTTACATGCTCATTTCTAATTTAAAGTGATAGATCTTCATTAATAACCACCCAAAGTCTCAATCTGATAAAATAGCGCATGAAATATACGATGAACCCCCCGTAAGAGTTTCATTTGAAATAGCCCCTGCGAGAAAAGGTGGCCTGTTTGAAAAACTACTCAAACTTTTAGAACCTTCGGGTTTTGCATTCTCTTTATCCCATTTTTCTATAACGCGTTTATATTTAATTAATTTTTTATGTAGTTTTGTATTCTCGTCAGGCATTGGCAAGGCCGACGTAGCCGATGTCGACGATAGTGATTTTCATAGGGCTTTACTCCCAATACACCCTAAAAGCTTTTCTTTAACCAAGAGAAGAGTATAATGCGGACCATGCTCTTGAGTATGCCGAATGACGCCACGGATTTTTTGGGGAATAAAGATGATAAAGCGGCCGATTCGATATGTCCAGGAGCTTCTGATTGCTCTGATTTCAGCAGCAAGTAAGGATGAAGTGTGTTTTAGTCTTTTCAATGCCAAAGACGCCTCCTTATACTTGGTGAACAGATAATCCGCACAGCTAGGACTATCACATATCTCCTTAAAGTATTGATATTCACCTTTAGAATAGAAATAAGACGCATTATCTATATCAATGCGAAACAAGGGAATGATTTCCTCTTTCAGTGAGCGATACATCTGCTCAAATGCAGCTCCTGTATAAAATTTTTTTAAATTATGCACAACGCTGTTTACCGTTGCATTAATAAAACTCTGTTCTACCTTGTCGTACACACCGATTTCATTTAGCTTTTGCCAAAGTAGTTTTCGCCCCTCCAAAGCGGCAAGAGGAAATCTGTCCTTTGCATCTTCAAGACTTCCGCTTCCGGCGTAGATACGATACAAAACCGTTTCAGTTTTCAGCGAAGCGATTGTTTCAGCCACGGCAAAGGCCCAGTAGACGAAAAAAAAGTCTTCTGCCCTCTGAAGAGGTGGAAAATAAAATTGATGTTTTCTCACGAATTCACTCTTATAAAATTTCCCCCAAGGTGCTCCAGCGGAAACTTGAAATAGATAATGGGCATGATTTTGAATTGAAAAAGTTGAGGAAACCGGGAGGAACTCTTTTCTCAGGCACCAGTGCGCAACCTGGCGTTTCAACATATCTTGTTCAAAAAAGAATGCCGAGGATACTATAATATCAGCATTCTTTTTTACTGCTTGCTGGTAAAACAACTCTAGCGCTGTTGGAAGCATAGCATCATCGCTATCCAAGAAGGTAATATATTTCCCCGTGGCATGACTGATCCCATTATTCCTTGCAACTCCTGCATAACTATTCTTTTGCTGATACACTTGAATTCGCATATCCAGTTTTGCATAATGGTTTAATATTTTGACGGAGGTGTCTGTTGAACCATCATCTACAAAAATATATTCCGCCTCCGATAGAGTCTGCATCATCAAGCTTTCAATACAGCTGTTCAGGTATTTTGCAGCATTGTAAACTGGAATAATAACCGAAACAAGCGGCGCAGCACACCCTTCGACAGGATAAACCTGAGATATAATTTTACTGTAATCACAACCGTTTTTCATAACATCCAAACCCTTTGGATGCTGTGTTCTATGAAGCTCTACTTTTCTCCAAGGAGACAGTATGAAGTTTACCAACCACTCTTCTGCTGCGACTGCGTTATTATAAAGCCAAGGCTTTTCCGGAGCGGAAAGATGGAGAACTTTAGCCTGATTGTAGAATTCTTCAATAGAGCACTGGGGAATATCATAATAATCGCAAAGGATGTTAGCAGGGTTTTTTCTCCAGCAAGAAATCATCATGTTGTACATTGGAGAGAAAAATTTCACTTTCTCAGCAAACACAACGTTGAAAGCGTCCTGATCCATAAAATGATTGATTCCATTTTTCTTATAGTCTAAAAGTTTTTGAGAGATGCTATGCTCACGCATGAGTTTCAGATTAAACAGCATCACGCCGGAGTTAAAGTAAGCAGAATGCTGAATATGTAGTCTTTTGTTATACTGAGAGGGGTAATGTTCTGCACCGATATCCTTGCACACCCCGGCGTACCAGCCCTTAATATCCATATTATATAGAGCTTCTAAACTGTCGCGAATCAGAATATCGCTATCCATATAAAGCACCTTGTCAACAAATGGTAGCAATTTCGGCAAATTGAATTTAAACAATGCAGTTGCAGATACATGTAGCGCATGTCGCATTTTGGGGTAGGTAGCATACGTGGCATCCTGGGATACGTCAATGATCTGAATTGTAAAATTTTCGTGGCTCATTGCATAAAACAATTTAATATGATGGGGCGATACGTCATTGCACAAGACATAAATCTGGTAAGCTTTGTCTTTGCGACGACAACGCGAAAGAGAGAAGATCGTGACACCTGTACCTAGCGCATAGGCATCATCGCAAATAAAAGCTAGATTGATACTTTTTGAATTCATTGCTGTTTTACTCCTAAATATAACCTATCTAATTTCTGCCAAAAGCAGTGTTTCACTTGTAGCATTCCCAAATACCGGTTTATGGACGCTAAATTTGTACCCCAACCCCCAAGTTTCAATTAACGGTTTTAACTCAAAAAAGTCGTGGGCATTATGATAAATACTCAGTAACAAAATTGGTTTTTGCTTGCAAATCGTTTTTTTTGCGCCTACCAAAAAGGCAGGTTCCCCACCCTCAATATCTATTTTGATTAACCCAACATCGATTTTATGCTCCTCCACATAATCATCAAGCTTGATAACAGGAACTTCTATGGTACCTTTATAATTTATTCCGGGACTCCTAATCGAAGAAGAGCAAGGACCCTCAACATACAGCGCAAATTTCCCTGTTTCCGCGCCCAATGCTACATTCTCTGCTACAACATTTTGAATGCAGTTCATTTCCATTGTTTTTTTCAAAAGCTCAAAATTCTCCGGCACGGCTTCAAAAGTATATATGCTTGAAGGCGACAGTTCGGACAAAATAAGCACGGAATCTCCTATGAATCCACCTACATCAACGATAGCTTTTCCTTTTACCTTTGCCAGTGTCTTTACTTGTGCCAAGCCATGTTTATAGTAAAATACACTGGATTCAAAGTGATTGATCGGCAGCAGATAATTTTTATAGGCATATAAATCATCAGAAAGCTTTAAAATTTCAGAATAAAAATTTTCACTCAGCAGACGCAACTCCTCCTGCTCTTGTCGCGTGAACAAATCCAAGAACTTCTGGTCACAGTTCAAGTATTTTTTTTGACGAATCAGGATGCGGACGATACTCTCTATACTTTGAGGATCCATCCCCGCAGTCAGGCGAAGAAATTTTTGTGCAAAATCCGATTTTCCAGTAACATCTCCCCAATTTCCCTGCACAACCCTGCGTTCAAACGCATTCGACCAGTAGATAGGTTTATTGGGAATAACTTGTTCCACCTGCTTAATATCCTGTTGCAGTTGAAGCATATCCAAG
This sequence comes from Christensenellales bacterium, assembly GCA_050943215.1. Taxonomy (GTDB): domain Bacteria; phylum Bacillota; class Clostridia; order Christensenellales; family SZUA-584; genus JBMNOU01. Next base: position 5,440 of record JBMNOU010000096.1, read on the forward strand.
CTTAATTGTTCCAACTTTGTCAAAGAGGATAGATGTTCTTTCAACCCCTGCAATATCGCCAACCGTTCTGTGTACTGCTGCTCTGTGTTATCCATATACTGCTTTAGTTCTTGCTTTATTTGCATATGCAAGATATTAACGTCCTGTTGAATTCCGTTAACAGCTGAGAGTACTCGTTCTATCTCTCGATTAAATGTTCGAGTTGACGGAGGCAGGAACTTATTAAGAATATCTTTAATCACTTCAGTGTCACTCCCTTCTTTAAATACTCTAGCCATATATTACCTCTTAATATATATTATAGCATGTACAACCACTTTG
>JBMNOU010000077.1:0-7784 GCA_050943215.1 Christensenellales bacterium
AGCTCTTATGGTGTGGTCGAGTTTAATAACCGCGGTGAGGTAGTTTCCATTGAGGAAAAGCCAGCGGAGCCGAAATCCAATTACGCCGTACCAGGGTTGTATTTTTATGATAACGATGTGGTTGAGATCGCAAAGCGAATAAAGCCGTCAAACAGAGGCGAGCTTGAGATTACGTCTGTCAATGAGGAATATTTAAGACTCGGGCTTCTTCGGGTTCAAATTATCGGGAGAGGCACAGCATGGCTCGATACAGGAACACATAACGACTTAATTGCTGCGGGAAATTTTGTGGAAACGATTCAGAAGAGGCAAGGGCTATACATTGCCTGTATCGAAGAGATTGCTTTTCGGATGGGATATATCGACAGCAAACAGCTAAAGGAATTAGCGAAACCAATGATGAAAACAGAATATGGCCGATACATCGATCAGCTGGCAGAAAGGCATGAGGTGGTCAATGGCTGATATAAACGTTATTGAAACTTCTATCAGGGGGCTTATTGTCCTTGAGCCTACGGTGTTTGGCGATGATCGCGGATACTTTATGGAAACATATAATCGGGAGGCGTTCGCTAAAGCCGGGCTTAATATGGCATTCGTTCAGGACAACCAGTCCATGTCAAAAAAAGGTGTGCTGCGGGGGCTGCATTTTCAGACGAAATATTCCCAAGGGAAGCTCGTCAGGGTAATATCAGGCAGCGTATATGATGTTGGTGTAGATTTACGAAAAGGATCTCCGACGTACGGAAAATATGAGGGCGTGATTCTATCTGGAGAAAATAAAAAAATGTTTTATATACCCGAGGGGTTTGCGCATGGTTTTCTGGTTCTATCGGATGAAGCGGTCTTTACGTACAAATGCACAAACCTTTACCACCCGGAGTATGAAGGCGGCATCAGATATGATGACTCGGATATCGGTATAAACTGGCCATTGAATGATTTGAGTGGTATCATACTATCCGGGAAAGATCAAGAGCTGCCATTGTTGAAAGAAGTAAACGTTACCTTTTCATAAGGAGAAATGCATTTGAAAAAAGTACTTGTAACAGGGGGAGCAGGTTTTATCGGCTCTAATTTTGTAAAGATAACGGCAAAAAAGCACCCGGATTGGCTGATTATCAATATGGATGCTTTGACATATGCGGGTAATTTGAAGAATCTTGAAGATCTGAAAAGCGCGGATAATCATATCTTTATCAAAGGAGACATTACAGATCGGCAGCTGGTTCGCAGACTGTTTAGTAAATACACGTTTGATTACGTGATCAATTTTGCGGCCGAGAGCCATGTGGACAGAAGCATCAAAGAGCCTGAAATATTCTTAAAGTCAAATGTACTAGGGACGCAGTGCCTGCTGGACAACGCAAAAACAAGCTGGCAGACGGGGAAAGATGGTAGCGGATACCCGACGTATCGCGAAGGGGTCAAATTCCTGCAGGTCTCAACCGATGAAGTTTATGGCACGCTGGGTAAAACCGGAAAGTTTACCGAAACGACACAACTTGCTCCGAATAGTCCTTATTCGGCCAGCAAAGCTTCGGCTGATCTGATTGTACGAGCATATGGGCAAACCTTTAAACTACCAGTCAATATCACCCGATGCTCAAACAACTACGGACCTTACCAGTTTCCTGAAAAGCTGATCCCTTTGATGATCGGCAATGCGCTAGAGGATAAAAAGCTGCCCTTATATGGAGACGGTATGCAGATAAGGGATTGGCTGCATGTTTATGATCACTGCAGCGCAATAGAAACAGTGTTGCTCTCAGGCCGGGTAGGCGAGGTTTACAACATCGGCGGGAATAACGAGAAAGCGAACATTGAGATTGTCCGTCTGATACTTAAAACGCTTAACAAACCTGAATCATTGATCATATATGTTGAAGATAGGCTGGGGCATGACCGCAGGTATGCGATTGACAGCAGTAAGATTATACAAGAACTCAAGTGGAAGCCTAAATATACATTTGAGAGAGGCATGGCGGAAACGGCCGCATGGTATATCAGCAATCCGGACTGGCTTGCCAGCGTGCGCAGTGGAGATTATCTTAATTATTACGACACGTATTATCAAGACAAATTGAATATAAGGAAATGATATGCAGGGCATTACGTCTGACGTTGCAATTGTCATGGCCACCTATAACGGCGAAAAATATATTGAAGAGCAGGTTGAAAGCCTTCAAAAGCAAACATACCCCCACTGGAAATTATTTATCAGTGATGATATGTCGAGCGACCGTACAGTCAATATTGTAAAAAGGTTATGTGAAACGGATAAGAGAATTTCCTTATTAAAAACAGATAAAAACTTAGGAGTAACGCTAAATTTTTTAAACGCTCTCGAGACTGTTTTCAATTTAAATCAGTTTGATTATTTTATGTTTTCCGATCAAGATGATGTGTGGATGCCAGACAAAATTGAACTGACGATAAAATATATGAAAGAACAAGAAAAGAATGCTGATATTGTTCTTGTTCATACAGATTTAAGGGTGGTTGATGAGACAGCGCAGACAATCATCTGTGAGTCGTATAAGCGATTTGCAGGCCTTAAAAATATTGAAGAAAATGTTTTCGAAAGATTATTGGCACAGCCTTTCGTTTTTGGCTGCACCGTCATGATAAATAAGGAATTGGTTAAACGGTTATTTCCAATTCCAGCAAATGTTTACGCACATGACAGTTGGGCATCATTGGTTGCAGCCGGCCTTGGCAAAGTTGCGTATCTGAATGTTCCGACAATCAGTTACAGGCAGCACAACAGCAACGCTTCCGGGGGCACGTCTGAAAAAAGTTTTATTAACCGTATAAAGCGGGTAACGATCGGATGGAAAAAACAGATTGATATAACGCGCCGGCGCGTTAAGCAGTGCTCAGACTTGCTGGATTATTTGGAAAAAGGTACGATGTATTACGATATACTTGAAAAATACTGTCTGGATATAAGACAAAGCAGCATCAAAGCGATTAAAACGTCAATTCAACAAAAAATATTGCGTCAAGGATTTTTTGCAAATGTGCTTTACTTTATAACAATTTTTTTCATTGAAAGGAAGAATGATGTTAGAGAATGCGTATGAAACCAAAGAAAGTTTATTGAAAAAAGTACTGCTGATCATCCCGCTTGTCTTTTTGGTTGAACTGATACTCGGCGGCAGCGGCAACACTATTGTTTTAGGCGGTATTGCGATAAGAAAGATATTGTTTGCTTTGACGTTTATCAGTCTTTGTTTGTATATAATTGTTTATGCGAGGCGGATTACGATCAAAAAGATTGACTGGTTTGTTTTTGCGTTTCTTTTCGTCAACGTCATCTGGATAACCATTATCCCATATATCAAGGGAACGAGCATATTTACTGCGATTGATGATGCGGATACGGTTTTTGTCCTTGTTCTTTATTTTCCGACTGTTTTTCTAATACGACAGGGTGCAATCAACTGGGAAAGAATAAAGAAAATTTTTATTTTCCTAACAGCCATACTGGCCGTATGGCATATTGTTATGTACTTGCTTGAAAGCTTCTTTCCGGGGATTTATAATAATTATTATGAATCTTTTTTGCCAACAATAACTTTCGGACTATTCGGCGGAGAGTCGACCGTTTTTGGATATGGATTTGTCAGGATTATTAAAACGACATCGATATATTTAATTGTTGCTTTCTTTTATGTACTGGGCCAAAAAGAAAAAAAGATTAGCTGCTACATTTACATGTCGCTCTTTTTATTTGCGATTATGACAACAATGACGCGTTCGTTACTTCTCTCAGGAATGGCTGGTCTTGTGGTATTCTTGATTCCTATACATAAATCGATGATCAATAAACAATGGTTTAAAAAGGCTATTTTGGTTGTGGTGGCGGTGGTTGCATTTGTCGCATTTAATAATATCATAGTAGCCCCAATTTCAGAAATGTATGTTCAAAATGTTTATGAAAAGCACTTAAAAGCCGACGAAGAAAAAAAGCCTTTGAGTATAGGTGAAAAAGCGGTTATTGACGGTAAAGCAAAGAACCAGGAGGATGTGCTCGACAGGATCGGATCATCAACGTCAAAAAACGATGCTAGCAACAAACTAAGGACGCAGCAAACCGAGGCCCTGGTTAATATGTGGGAAGGATCGCCGATTGTGGGCTTCGGATATGGAAGTTATACGAAAGACTGTATCAGAAACCCTGACTATCCGTATATGTATGAGGCAACTTTTCCTTCACTACTGATGAAACTTGGTGTTGTGGGTGTAGCCGCATGGGTTTTATTTATTATTGTCTTGCTTTATTATACGTTTAAAAATAAATATATGAACAAAAAATATGATGAGTTTTTAATATGGCTTATAGCAAGCGTTTCATTTGGGCTGTCTGTTCAAACAAATCCGTTCCTCTTTACTTTTTGTGGGTTTTCGCTTATACTATTTTTCTGTCTTGACCTTGAGACAGGGCAGATTCTTCAGGTAGCAGACGGGGAAAATGGAGTGAAGTGATGAGCAAAATTAAAATAGTTCCGATTTATTTTCCTCAGTTTCACGCAATTCCGGAAAACAACGTGTGGTGGGGCGAAGGGTTTACCGATTGGGCCAATGTAAAAAGCGGTCAGCCATTGTATGAAGGGCATCATCAGCCCCGTGTTCCGCTGAACAACAATTATTACGATCTTTCTAAAAAAGGAACTATTGCTTGGCAGGTTGAACTGGCGAAAAAGTATTCGGTGTTCGGTTTTACTATTTATCATTACTGGTTTGATGGAAAGCAGCTGCTCGAAACGCCCGAGAAGCTTTTTCTCCAAAACAAGGACCTTACTATTCCGTTCTGTTTGAATTGGGCAAACGAATCGTGGTCCCGAAGGTGGGAAGGCAAAGATACGGAAATTTTGCAAGAACAGCTTCATGAGCCAAGCATCAACAAGTGGGAAGAGCACTTTCGCTATTTGCTTGATTTTTTTAAAGACCAACGATATATCCGGATCGATAACAAACCCGTTTTTATTATTTACAGGCCTCATCTTATAAAAAAGCTTGATAATATGATAGCGTACTGGCAAAAACGCGCAAACCAATCCGGTTTTGACGGAATCTATATGATTGCGGTCAAGGCGTTTGAATTTCCAAACAATCATTTATTAAAAAATTTTGATGCGTGTATGTATTTTCAACCCTTTGAAACAATGAACAGTACTGCAATGCTTGGGAAAAACACATATATTCACCGGCTGATACGCATGATGCCTGAAAGCCTGGTAGATAAAATAAGAGTAGTCAACAAGAGAATGAAGAAAAGCGGCCGGGTTTATAACTACGATGAGGTATGCAGACACATCATTCATAATGCGGCAGATCCTAAAATCCCTGTATATCCTTCGCTGTTTTTGGAATGGGATAATACAGCCCGTTACGGTAAAAAGTCGACTGTGTTTAGAGGATGTACTCCCGAACGGTTTGAATATTGGCTTGACATGCTTTGCCAAAAAGTGTTGCGGTCGGCCAACAAAGAAAAAATTATATTTATCAATGCATGGAATGAATGGGCGGAAGGAACATACCTTGAGCCCGATACAAAGAACGGTTACGGTTATCTTGACGCTGTTTACCGTTGTGTACAAAAATATAATGCCTGATCGATTTATGGATAAGTTTCATAAAGCACACCCTTGCCTTTTTTGAAACGGCAAGATAAATTACATGTTTTTTAGATATTCCAATATGGATGAAAATAACATTAACGGATAATTGATTCAAAAACCTATCTTTGGTTTATTTACAAACTAATACTTATATGGTATAAATGAAGGTATAAATCGTTTACAATTGTTTTACAATTATTACAATTATGTGATTTTTAAATTGTGAAAAGACGCCTATGACAGGCGCATTACATCATCAATTTCGTTAATGGGAGAAAGTAAATGCAACGCAAAGTTCTTGTAATTATTTTATGTGTGACTCTGCTATTGGGGGCAATGTTTGGCGCAAATACCGTTCATGCCGTAACCGGCACGCAGGGTATCATGAGGGTTAAATTAACTATGGGGAGCACAACGAGCATTTCTGTGACAGTTAACGGTAACTATAGTCTTGCGCAGAATAGTTCGGTTGCGATTCCCGAAAAGATGTATACTATCGCGCTTTCCGGCGATGGACAGATTTATTTGCACGACGGAAACACTGAATTGTATCGGGGCAGCACGATTAAGCTTAAGCAACATGCCCCCACGCCGGGAACCAATAATTGTATTATGCTCAACCACCCGTCTTACGGAAAGACCAGCTACCTTGGCGATATGGAGTTTATCTTCAGCGGTTCTTACATCACCGTTATCAACCATGTCTATATCGAGGAATACCTATATGGCGTTCTTCCGTATGAGATGAGTGATTCATTTCCTTTTGATGCACTTAAGGCACAGGCTGTTGCTGCACGTACATATGCCATCAGGCGTATGGGCGGAAGCGGCGCGTACGATGTCGAAGACACGTCTAAAAACCAAGTTTACAGAGGGTATAATAAAAATTATGTGAATTCAATTGCCGCAGTGAAGGAAACCTCAAAACAGGTTCTAAAATACGGCGGCACTATCGCAGACGCTTATTTTTCAGCTTCAAATGGCGGCTGGACAGAGACCCCGTTTCATATTTGGGGAAGGGTCGATTACCCGTATTATCAGATACAGCAGGATCCATATGACACCGCGAACACGGAAAGCCTTTATGAAGAAGTTTTCTTCCCGCTATCAATTGACGAAACGCACCCAATCAAATCATATAGCAATGTGAAGGGCACGCCCAATATAGCTAATGCGGAGCTTTATATCAAACAGGCTATTGTAAACAGCGAGCAGCTTGTGTCATATGGTGTAATTGATGTAGATGGCTTTACTCTGACAGGCATGCTTGCGCTTGTCTTGTACGAGCCGGACACGGATGGTGCCTATAACAATCTGATATCAAAATACAGTACGATCGCCTGCAAAGATTTTGTTAAAGCAACCGGTGCATTTTCTGTTGACGTAGATGGCACACCGCTGGAGCTTCAAAACGTTGATCTCGACCTAAGGTATTTTGATGCATCAAACGGTATTTCAACATATAAGGTTTTTAATGCAAGCAGCTTAAGACTCTTTACCGTCGAGGCCAAAACTGATGAAACAGGAACATCTGGTATTTCTATTTATCATAAACGGTATGGACACGGCGCTGGCTTAAGCCAACGTGGCGCCCAGCAGCGCGCGGGTTCTGGACAAGGCTATGCCGAAATATTAAGTTTTTACTATCCCGGAACGGCAATAGAGCAGCTATTCATAGAAAAGCCGGTCCTTACACCGCTTCTGCCTGTACTTACGCCCGCCGGAACGGTTACCTATGACTACAGCACTCTGCCAATAAAAACGTATACATACAGCGTGTCTAAGAAAGCGGGCGTTAACCCTATTGCATATGACAAAAACGGAAATATTGTAAAGGACTACGGCTGCTATTATGCGGCAAAAGGCAGCAACACTCTAATATGGAACGGCAAAAACAGCAGCGGCAAGACGATATCTTCCAGCCTATACCCAGTATATATCAAATCATACGCGATGGACGATGCGGGCAACCGGTCGAGCTACACAACGCTGGTTAAAATCAATGCGTATGTGGATACGCAGCCGCCTGTACTGACTTCGGCAGGAACAGCTACCTATGACTGCAAGGCACTGCCGACAAAAACGTATACATACAGCGTATCTGAGAAAGCGGGCGTTAACCCTATCGCATACGATAAAAACGGAAATATCGTAAAG
>JBMNOU010000034.1:0-20581 GCA_050943215.1 Christensenellales bacterium
CTACGGCTGCTATTATGCGGCCAAGGGCAGCAACACTCTAACATGGAACGGTAAAAACAGCAGCGGTAAAACGATATCTTCCAGCCTATACCCGGTATATATCAAATCATACGCGATGGACGATGCGGGCAACCGGTCGAGCTATACAACGCTGGTTAGAATCAACGCGGCAATCAGCGTGGATACGCAGCCGCCTGTACTGACTTCGGCAGGAACAGCTACCTATGACTGCAAGGCACTGCCGACAAAAACGTATACATACAGCGTATCTGAGAAAGCGGGCGTTAACCCTATAGCATACGACAAAAACGGAAATATCGTTAAGGACTACGGCTGCTATTATGCGGCCAAGGGCAGCAACACTCTAACATGGAACGGTAAAAACAGCAGCGGCAAGACGATATCTTCCAGCCTATACCCGGTATATATCAAATCATACGCGATGGACGATGCGGGTAACCGGTCGAGCTATACAACGCTGGTTAGAATCAACGCGGCGGTCAGCGTGGATACGCAGCCGCCTGTACTGACTTCGGCAGGAACAGCTACCTATGACTGCAAGGCACTGCCGACAAAAACGTATACATACAGCGTATCTGAGAAAGCGGGCGTTAACCCGATAGCATACGATAAAAACGGCAATATCGTAAAGGACTACGGCTGCTATTATGCAGCCAAGGGCAGCAACACTCTAACATGGAACGGCAAAAACAGCAGCGGCAAGACGATATCTTCCAGCCTATACCCGGTATATATCAAATCATACGCGATGGACGATTCGGGCAACCGGTCGAGCTACACAACGCTGGTTAGAATCAACGCGGCGGTCAGCGTGGATACGCAGCCGCCTGTACTGACTTCGGCGGGAGCGGTTGCTTACGACTGCGGAACACTGCCAACGTCTACATATACATACACTGTTTCCAAAAAAGCGGGCGTTAACCCTATCGCATACGACAAAAACGGCAATATCGTAAAGGACTACGGCTGCTATTATGCGGCCAAGGGCAGCAACACTCTAATATGGAACGGCAAAAATAGCAGCGGCAAGGCGATTCCGATCGATTTATACCCGGTTTATATTAGAACCTATGCTGTTGATAACGAAGGCCGTTGGTCCTTATACACTGATATTGTTAAGATACTGGGGGGCAATAGCCTATTGCTTCCGACTTTATCATTTCAGGGGGAAAGCACTTATAATCTTGGAACTCTGTCCGAAACAAAATATCCGTTTAATGTATCCGGGCAAGCAAGCATCAGCGCTTTTGCATATGACAAAAGTGGAGATCTAATAAGGAGCCTCGGCAGCATTTCTGTCCCAAGTGGCACGAATAATATTAAATGGAACGGCAAGGACAGCGAAAATCTTATTGTAACGCTAAGCAGATATCCGGTTACTATCAAAGCGTCAGCAAAGGATTTATTTGGAAATGTTTCTAAGTTAACAACGATCGCCAATATCAAAGGTGAAGTAAAATTTACACCCGTTACAAATAATCCGCAGATTAGTATATTTTTAAACATCGCTTTGCAGCAATACGGTGCTCCGTATGTTTTGGGTAAAGAAGGGGATGACCCGAGCAATCTTGAATTTGATTGTTCCGGCTTTATTTATTATTGTCTTAATAATGCAGGATATACTGTTCCGCGGTTAAGTGCCAATTCCTATAGCAAATATTCGAGCTGGCTTTATGTATCTAAGGATAATCTGCAGCCAGGTGATTTGATGTTTTACTACTCGGATACGGATCCCAATAGGATCGGACATGTGGGTATATATCTTGGGAATGGATACCATATTCATGCATCTTCCAGTTACGAAGGCGTAATTATATGCCAAATAGACGGATGGTATAAAGATATGTTAAGCCATGGCAGGCGTGTTTTCTGATAACATTACTTAACAGTAACTGTATTTAATGCTTAAAATTATCATTTTAAGTATTTTATGGTATAATAATACTGGTTTTATTTGCAGGTGCGACCATATAGGAATGGGGTTATCCAATGGCCACACCCATTTTCTATTGATTAAACTAATATGCCCCATAAGTGAGCAGTTTGTTATTACGGCTTGACACATAGTGTTAACAGTCATAGAATCAAACGGACAGGGGCAAAACTAGCTTCCCGTAGTATTCATACACAGCGCTTTTTAAAGATACTATGATTCTAAGCGGCTAGCCGGTTTGAGGAGAATGTTTTGAAGGGTTTTTTAGTATCTGTTGCCATGTGTACATATAATGGCGAAAGATATATCCGAGAACAGATAATCAGCGTACTCAATCAGACATCGCCGATCGATGAGATAGTAATTTGCGATGATCTATCGGATGATCGCACATGCGAAATCATTGAACTGATAAGGAATGAGTATAAAGGTAAACGCATCAGTCTTTATCGGAATGAAAAAAGGCTGGGAATTGCACAGAATTTCTTTAAGGCGATGCATCTTTGTAGTGGGGACATTATCTTTCTTTGTGACCAGGACGACGTATGGATGGAGGATAAGGTTGCTACGTACCTAGATGTGTTTCGAGTTAACGCACGTTGCAATGCGGTGCTGACCGATGCTGTGCTCGTTGATGAGGGGCTTAAGCCCTTAGAAAAGACGCTCTGGGAAAGCCTTGGTTTTTCGTTGCGTTTAAGAAAAAAGATTCAAAAAGGGCAGGCTGATAAGGTTCTTGGAAAGGGGCCTTTTGTTACGGGTGCGGCACTGGCTGTCAGGAAAACGTTGTTGCAGAATATCGTTCCTCCTATCGGTTCAATACTTCATGATGAATGGCTGGGGTGGTTTATCAACAACAGCATGGCGTTTGCCGAGCGGCCGACGTTTTATTACCGTCAGCACGATGTGCAGGCGGTAGGCGCACACTTTTTCTCAGGACTGTCGGATCACGCTAGGTATCTTGGCGGGATCGTGAAAATGGCCGAGGCAGACAAATTCCCTTCGGTTGAGAGCTTTCAGTCGCTGGCAACCGCGCTTGAGAAGGCAGGGATACCGGAGCGTATAATAAGATGTATCAAAGGCAAAATCAGCTTCATGATATACCGCAGCAATTTGCCTCCGCTGCGCGCAAAAAGGTTTTTGAAAGTACTACTTAACGCGGGCCTATATTGCCTATACGCGAATAGCATCAAAGGCGTCATCAAGGACATCATAAGAAAAATTGATAACGACAAGGATAACGGAAAAAAGATTTTTTAGCAATGGAAAATAGATTAATTATGAGTATGACGAACATTTTTGCAATCATCGTGATATATAATAAAAATTGCAAAGATTCTGTAACATGTCGTTGCTTAAGTAGCATATCGGGTATCAATGTGATCATTGCCGATAACAGTACGGTGGACTGTGGCAATGCAGATTTTGCTGCTGCAGCCGGCTGGACATACGTTGATATGGACGGAAACAAGGGGCTTTCAAAAGCTTACAACAGGGCTATTGAAGCGATCAGCGATTTAAATGCGCTGATATGCCTGTTCGATGACGATACGGAAGTCGGACCCGATTATTTTGATTGTTTGATTAATAAAGCGAATGAAGAGCCTGAAACGAAAATATTTTTGCCGCATATTTACGGTGAAGCCGGCCTGATGTCTCCGAACGTTTTTAACGGCGTTGCCGCAAGACGGGTAGATAACGTTGCCGATATCCCGCCCGGCTGCATCACAGGCATAAACAGCGGCATGGCCATTAGAAGAAGCGTCTTTATAGGCTATCGATATGACGAAGGGTATTTTCTAGATTACATTGATCATGCGTTTTTAAGGGATATGAAACGTCTTGGTAACCGGATAACGGTATTCGATGCCTGCCTGAACCACCATATGTTCTTTGAAAATCCCGATATTGATCTTGATGCGCTGATAAAAAGATTCAAGGTTTTTAAGAAGGATTTCAAACGGTTTTGCGGAACATCTTTAAAATCGCGGTATGCGTACTTTAAGGAAATGTTTTTTCTTAAAAAGGCGTTATATTTAAAGCACAACAAATCATTAAGGATATTTTTTACTTAACCGCAGTAAGCACATGCTAAAACATCAAGGAAGCAAAGGAACAAACTCTATGAGGACAAAGCACTCTTTTCGAAATGTGATCGTCGGCCTTTTATCCCAGATTTTAATTGTAATCATAGGGTTCGTTTCAAGAAAGATTTTTATCGTAACGCTCGGTAACGAGCTTTTAGGAGTTAATGGACTATATACATCGATAATATCTATGCTAAGCTTAACCGAGCTTGGTATTGGCACAGCTATCGTATGCAATTTGTATAAACCGCTGGCCGACAAAAATGAAACAAAGATAACTGAACTGGTGCAGTTTTTTGCAAAGACCTACAGAATCATTGGACTCATAGTTCTAGGGCTTGGTATTGCCGTGGTGCCTTTTTTAAATGTCCTTCAGAAGGAAACTATGGATCCGATCTTTCTCGCGGTTATATTCTTAATGTTCCTTGCCGACGCCGTTATTTCATATTTTTATGCACATAAGCGCTCTTTGATCTTTGCGGACCAACAGAACTATCTGGTAACGCTGGTCACAACATCAAGCACTGTGGTTGCTGGCATTGCGCAGATCATTATCCTGCTGCTAACCAAAGACTATATTTTGTATATGAGTATCAAAGTTATATTGCGACTAATAGAGAACTTTGCCATATCGGCTATTGCGGACAGAAAGTATCCCTTTATTAAAACCTCCCAAAAGCTATCCATTGACAAGGAAACAAAAGGAAACATTGTATCTAATACAAAGGCACTGTCGCTGCACTATCTTGGAAACTATCTGATTAACGGTACGGACAACATCATTATATCCAAATTTCTCGGCGTTGTAGTGGTGGGGCTTTATTCAAACTATTATCTGATACTGTCTACCTTAACGGCGTTTTTAAGCCAGTTTTCAACGGGTATTATTGCCAGCTTTGGCAATATGGTTGCCAAAGAGAGCAGCGAAAAATCGTACGATGTTTTTAAGAAGGCCAATTTTTTGGGTTTCGTGATTTATAACTTTGTGGCGATATCTCTTTTATGTCTGCTTAATCCTTTTATCACGATATGGATAAACGATAAATCATTGCTGTCCATTCCCGTCGTTGCTGTGCTGGCGGCTAATTTTTATATAATAGGGATATCAGGGGTACTAGGGTCAATCAGAGCGAGTGCCGGCGTTTTCCGTCCCGACCGTTACCTCCACCTTGTTTTGGCCGCTCTTAACCTAATTGTTTCGATCGGGCTCATTGAGGTAATCGGCATTATCGGTGTTTTTCTAGGAACGCTGCTTTGTTTGCTAATCAAAGAGGTCTCGGTTCTGCCCTCGATCGTTTATAGGAATATTCTAAAAATCTCTGTCAAAGAATATTACAAAAAGTTCTTCGTCTATCTTGCGGTAACTGTTATTTCGGGTGCGGTTGCTATGTATCTTTGCACAGTTGTAATAACGGGGAGCGGGATTTTGCGTTTTCTCTTAAGATGTATTGTGTGTATTATTATACCGAACGCAGCTGTGGTTATTCTATTTAGGAAAACGGATGAATTTAAATATTTAATCGATTTGATTGGTAAATCATTGGAAAAACTTCGGATAAAAAGGGGAAAGCGGCCTGAATAAGATTAGCAGCTGGAAGTATTTATCCGAATATAGATCCCGTGAAGTTTGTGTAATTATTAATTGACATTGCAAAGTGCAAAGATTATAATATTCTTTTAGGGGGAAAGCAAATTTTTATCAAAATACAATCGCCTTTTCAGTAAATTTTAGTTATTCTGATATGGTAATTTATTCTTTTTTAAGTAAAAGATTAATTAGTTTAATAATAGTTAAATCATATAAAGGAGGAACAAGATTTGGACATTAAAACTGTATCCGTTATAGGCGCAAACGGAACAATGGGCGCAACCGTTTCTGGATTAATCGCCGCATTCGGGGGTGCAAAAGTATTTATGGTCTGTCGTAAGATGGAAGCCGCTCAAAAGGCCGTAGAAGTTGCAGCAAATTCTATAAAAGCGGGTTCTGTTAGAGAAAGACTCATACCCAAAACATATGATGATTTTGAAGATTGTATATCTCAATCGGATTGGGTTTTTGAAAGTGTTGCAGAAACTGTCGCAATCAAATCGGATATTTATCAAAGGATAGACAAATGCAGAAAACCGGGATTGATCGTGACCACTGGAACATCCGGTTTTTCAATCAATGAGCTTGCAAAAAACTTTGGTGAAGATGGCCAAAAGAGATATTTCGGCACGCATTTTTTTAATCCGCCATATAGCCTGCCGCTGTGTGAAGTGATACGGTCTGATAAGACGGATCCCAAACTGTTTGACGAAATGAGCGAATATTTAAAGAAAGTGCTTTATCGTGATGTTATTGAGACAACGGATACGGCGGCGTTCCTCGGAAACAGGATCGGATTCCATTTTATGAATAAAGCGTTGCAGTATGCGGTTAAGTATCAAAAACAAGGCGGTATTGATTATATTGATGCCATACTTGGGCCATATACAGGCAGAGGTATGACGCCCATTACGACGGTCGATTTCGTCGGGCTTGATGTGCACAAAGCGATTGTTGACAATATTCAACAAAAATCAAACGACTATGACAACGCTGCATTCGTACTTCCCGAGTTTGTTAATGAACTGATCGCACAGGGCAAACTTGGAAGAAAAGTAAAAGATGGTCTTTATAAGATGGTAGTCAATGAAGACAAATCAAAGCAGCTGATGGTATTTGATATCGCAACCAAAGCGCTGCGCCCTGTCAAGAAATATGATCTGCCGTTCGCAAGTGAAATGGTAAAGGAATTGAAAATGGGTAATTACCCGCAGGCATTGAAAATACTCAAAGATGATATGTCTGAAGAGGCAAAACTATGCAAATTCTTCCTTGTCACATATATTACTTACAGCATCGTTATAGCACAGAGTGTCTCTCCGCAGATTACCGATGCCGACATTGCAATGTCCAAAGGCTTTAACTGGATTGGGCCAGTTGCACTGATGGAGGCGCTTGGTGGATATGCTGAAGTGTTGAAAATGGCAAAGCAGGTTGATTTAGAAGGTAGCCTGGTCAAAGAGCTGCAAGGCATTGAAGATAAGAACAAGAAGCCGATGGCTGTACCTTTCGATTACCGCAAATATTTAAGAGCGAATTTGTAAAATTTAGGAGGTCATAATGGAGAAAGTATATATACTGGGTGGAGCCCAGACGGATTTTAGCAGAAACTGGACAAAGGAAGGCAAAAACTTTCTTGCTATGTTCAAGGAAATTGTTGATGACGGCCTTGCATCAGTTAATCTGACAAATGATGATATTATAGAGCTAAATAATGAAAACAAGATCGTTGCCTGCGTCGGTAATTTCGTTGGAGAGTATTACTGCAATCAAAGCCATTGGGGTACGTTCCTGACCGAAGTTAACTCAGCGTTTTATGGCGTGCCCAGCGGCCGTTATGAAGCGGCCTGCGCTTCCGGATCGGTTGCGCTTGATGCGGCTTTTGCCAAATTACGCGCAGGTGACTATCAGGTCGCAATGGTGCTCGGCTTTGAAATGATGAAAACAGTTAATTCAAAAATCTGCGGAGACTATCTTGGTAGAGCAGCAAACTATGATGTTGAAGCCAAAGGTATTGAATTCCCTTTCCCGAAGCTATTCGGTAAGCTGGCAGACAGCATATTAGAAAAATATAAGCCGGATAAGGAACGGTTTATGAAAGCATTGGCTAAAATTTCAAGAAAGAATTATTCCAATGCAAAGAACAATCCGAATGCGCAGGCAAGGACGTGGTTTATGGATGAGACACAAGCTAACGACAGATATAACGACAATAACGCGGCTGTTGGCGGACTGTTGGCAATATCCGACTGTTCACAGGTTACAGATGGGGCGGCTGTTGTGTTCTTAGCTACTGAAGAATATGCTAAAGAGTATTGCAAAAAGAATGGCCTTAACTTAAGTGATGTACCGTATATTAAGGGATGGGGGCATCGTGTTGCGCCGCTTACCTTTGATAAGAAGGTTGTAGATGCAAAAGACGATAAATATGTATTGCCATGGACAAGAAAAGCGGTTGAAGAAGCGTATAAACGCGCTGGCATGACTGTGGATGATATGGATTTCTTTGAGACGCACGATTGTTTTACTTCAAGCGAGTATGCGGCAATTTCTTCATTCGGCATTACCGAACCGGGTAAAGAATACGAAGCGATTGAGGCGGGCGTGACCGAGATCACTGGCAAAAAGCCGATTAACCCGAGTGGTGGTTTGATAGGATGCGGACATCCGGTTGGCGCGAGTGGTGTGCGGATGATTCTTGACATGTACAAACAGGTGGCCAATAAGGCTGGAAGCTACCAGGTTAAGGACGCGAAAAACGGCATGATGCTGAACCTCGGCGGCTCTGCGACTACAAACTATGTATTTATTGTCGGTAAGTAATACGAATTGTTACCTACTCAATATTTAATAAAATACTGCGCGGGCCTTTATAGGGCTGCGCAGTATTTTTAAAAATCATATATAGCTGCCAAAGTGTGCGGTACAGATAGATAATACTAACATAAATCGGAACATGCCTGTATAATAATAGTATATGGTTTCCAAAAACTCACGGGAACCAATTTATAAACCATTCTGCGCTAAAAGCTATTTAATAGGATTCAAAGCTATTTAATAGGATTCGTTGGAATGCTAAAATATCGATTGCAACTGTTGATTTAGATTCGTTAATATTATAATATATAAATATGCCAAATCTAGGCATCCTGAATTTATTTATCGGAAACCCTTAGAAAGGAGGTGCTGGGCTGATGGCAAAATTGCTATTATATAAGATTTATTTCTTGTCGTCTCCATTATCTAACGATATAACGTCAGCATTGGTTAATAACCATATCAACAGCAGTTAAAGTGTATAGTCATTATTTTCAGATTTCGGAAATGTCATGAAGCTTCAAATTATGACTTCCGTAGCACGGGTGATCTTTTAGGATTTACCAGTCCCCACTTAATAAATGGCATAACGGATGATATGCTTTAAGTTGCCTTTCATTGATACACTGTAGATTATCCTATATCACCTGAACACAACATTTTTCTATCAATGAATCGCCTTCAGTTAAAACCTATATTCCAAGGTTTTGTCGGCTTCAGGACACTCACGCAAACTGAAAAGGTTATTTTGTTGACATTTGCTTATTTGTTTTACGCGTATCGGATTACTTTAACCATTGAAATTACGGTTAATTAATAAGGAGGTAATATTGATGTCAACGGTTACTCGCGTATTTATCAATTTAGCTTTAAAAAAATCATTAATCGCTTTTAGCAAGGCCTCAAAAAAGAGTATAATAACGGCTTTGAAATTATTAAGAAACATTGCTCCTAAAAGCAATAAAGGTCCCCTAACTAAGATGATCGGGATGGTGGAAACAGATCATCCGGGTATTAGTCTCATAAAATACATTGGACAGAATATCAGCGTAAAATATCAAGAGAAATTAATACAGAACCTGATTATCAATAATCAATTTTTTGGCGAAAAGTTAAGAAATAAAGCCAAAGAACGTGAAAAAGTACAGATCCCCGGGTTTATTGTCATCAGTCCATCATATGCTTGCAATTTAAATTGTGTTGGTTGCTATGCCGGAGAATACGGCAACAAATATCACCTTGAAAAAGAATTGGTATTTGACATAATTAAACAGGCTAATGCTCTTGGCATCTATTTCTTCACAATATCGGGTGGTGAGCCGTTTGCATGGCCACATCTTTTAGAAATGCTCGAAAAATTCTCTGACAGCTATTTCTTAATTTATACGAACGGCACACTTCTAAGTGATGATGTGTGTGAGAAACTATCCCGCCTTGGCAACGGTTCTCCTGCTATCAGCATTGAAGGTTTTGAAAAAGAAACGACATACAGGCGCGGCGAAGGTATGTATGATACGATTATCGACGCAATGAAACGGCTGAAAAAATACGGTGTGTTTTTCGGCGCATCCGTTACGCATACCAAAGCAAACCATGAGGCGGTTGTAGACGATGCATTTTGGAAATCGCTTGTTGATAACGGTGTTTGTTATACGTGGATATTCCAATATATACCGATTGGCATCAAACCCAATTTTGATTTGATGCCCACGCCTCAGCAGAGAAAAGAACGCTACGACATTACCCGGAAAGTAAGAGCCACAATGCCTATGCTGATTGCGGATTTCTGGAATGACGGGTCGCTTGTCAACGGGTGCATGGCTGGGGGCGCGCAATATCTGCATATTAATGCCAAAGGCTTAGTGGAACCCTGCGTATTCCAGCATTTTGCGGTGGATAATATCCGTGAGAAGAGCTTAGTAGAGGTTTTAAGAGCACCTTTCTTTAAAGCAATTCAAAAAGAAATTCCTTATGTGGAAAACCTGCTGCGTCCCTGCATGATTATAGACCATCCTGAAATATTAAAAGAGATAATTGAAAAATATGGCGCAAAGGAGACGCATGACGGCGCTGCGACGATTATTAATGAACTGTATGAGCAACTGATGAAAAACGCCGAAGAATGGAAAACGATTTCGGATGAAATTTGGAAAAGGGACTTTAGTTGGAAGAAGGTACCCGAAAAGGGCATATTTACATACAATGAGTCTGAAACTCAAACAGAATCGGCTACCGAAACTGTTAGTTCATAACGCTATACAGGCCGGCCTTCTTGGCCGGCTTTTTATTTTTAGGGGTCTATATAATCAAGGGTTAAAAGTTTATCTTCGTGCTTTTATTTTGCATAACGAATTATCCATTGTCGAAAAATAATCGTAGTATATCTTTGGCGATATCTTCTCAAAATGGATTACCTACAAAATTAAAAATCGCGGGTCGCAGACGGTCGGTGTTTAAAGCAAAAAACAGGACATGCTGTCAATACAAAATGGACAACGAAGTAAGCATTACGGATGTTAAATCCTTAAAGTTATATTCTAGAATAAGGATTATTAAGTTTTAATTATTTTCGCCGCATGATTGCGGTGTCCATAAATAGAACGCTATACGGACAAGGTTTAATTGGCCGGCACGAAACGGCTTTTCTTAACAGGCATACGCTTTTGGCTATTGCGCACATATGCAGCAATGATTCATGGGTTCTTGAAATTATCTTTCTATTTTTAATTTTACAGACACTATTACCATCTGTCTGCTGGCAAAATGTCGGCTTTGACGTATGCAGAGTGGGTGTATTATTTGCATAAAAAAGTTCAGCAGGCATTTTTTTTGTTATCATTTTCATTATATCTTACCCCTTTTCTTATATCACTTATAGAATATGCTTTTAATAATTAAGTCGTTACTGATCGTACATCTATGATTTAGGGTGACGGTAAATAATTTGCACAGTGGCACATCTAGCGCAAATTTTTTACGCAGTATGCTATTAAAAGATCAATAATTAAAGTTAATTTATTCATACATGTTGACAAAGACAATCGGGGTGTATAGAATCAAGTTTGTAACTATGGATGCCATGTTGTAGCTATATTATCGTTCGTAATTTTAATAACCTACAATGTTAGGCACAATCAAAATTTAATTAAGGGGGTTTCCAATGGCATTATTCAAATCTAAAGGTTTAAGTTATGGAGTCAACACTGTCGTAGATTCTGCAAAAGTCAAAGAAGCAGAGATGGACTTTAGTGTATTGTTACTAAGAAAGGATGAAAGTAAGTCATTTGAATTCGCTAAAGAATGTGCTCTATTATTAATACAGGGTAAAGCAATCGTCAAATGGCAGGATAAGCAGGAAGTAATAGAAAGACCATCATGCTTTAAAGACAATCCGGTCTGCCTGCTGCTTCCGAGCAAAGTTGGCTTTAATATTGAATCACTTGAAGACAAAACGCGGTTTATTATCATGACAACGGAAAACGAAAAGTCTTTTGATCCGGTATTTTTCAGCGCTCAGCAGTGCAGCAGCGAGATGAGGGGCGCCGGGACGCTGAACGAATGCGCCACAAGAATAGTCAGAAGTATTGTCAGCAGAGACGTCTGCCCGAAAAGCAATTTTGTAATGGGCGAGGTCGTTAATTACCCGGGTAAATGGTCAAGCTTTCCGCCGCACTCCCACCCGCATCCCGAGATATACTATTACAATTTTTCGCCTTCCGAAAATGGCTATGGCATAACCCAAGATGGGGACAAAGCGCATATCATCGAAGAAGGAGATGCATTGTTAGCACTGAATGGTGATCTTCATCCTCAGGTAGCGGCCCCCGGATATGCTATGTTTTACGTATGGGTGATTCGGAATTCGGATGCAGACCCGTATGCGCTGCCTCCATCAATAGATAAACACGCTTGGACCATTGAGCCGAATGTGAAGTTCTTCCCTGAAAATGAATAATTAAGGCAAACAATTTACGCTTGTATAATAGCGTGTATTATGGTAAAGTATATACCGTAAAAAACGAATATTTTCAGGGTGTTTATCGGCATCCATTGGTTTTTAGATTACAACTTAAAATATTTGCGGCTGGCCATTTTAGTGGGCAAAAGCCGCAAATGGGTGGTGGCTATATGCCGGATAATTTTTTTTACGAATTACGAGCACGTGCCCGTAAACTTTAGCCGAAGCGTTTGCGCATTAAACGGAGAATTACATGAGAAACACCATCACCATGAAACAAATAGCAAAGCTGGCGGGCGTACATAGATCTACCGTTGATAAGGTTATTCATAACCGCAAGGGTGTGAGTGATTCGGTTCGCCGAAATGTGCAGCGTATTATTGATTCTGTTGGTTATAAACCAAATGTCATAGGTAAGGCATTAAAGCAACAGGATAAGAAGCTGCGGATTGCTGTTATTCTCGTTTGTGTATATTCTACCAGCGCGGTACTTGAGGGGATAAAAATTGCATACAACGAATTCAGCAGATTTGGTATGGATATAGAATATTACTTTATTTCATACGGGGATATTGATGAGCAGGTCAGGGCAATCGATATGCTTTCAGACAAGGGTGTTGATGGTGTGGTGATTCTATCTTTTAATAGTGAAAAGATCATTAACTCTGTTAATCGCATGGTAGATAAAGGCATACCGGTCGTAACCGTCAACACAGATTTAATGCCCAGTAACCGTATGTGCTATGTAGGGCAGAACCATTCAAACGCCGGCAGAACGGCCGCGAGGCTGGCAAAGGAAATGCTTCATGGCAAAGGACGCATGGCTATAGTTTGCGGTTCTCACCAGTATATTTCAGCTACAAAGGAAAGGTATACGGAATTTCAAAAACACATAAAAGAAATTAGTACTGATATTGAAATCGTTGAGGTGGTCAATACTGTTGAAAGCGATCAGCGTATGTTCGAGGTTGTGTTTGATCTGCTCAAAAGGGTAGATATTGACTATATATACGCAACAGCTGGGGGCATCAGAGGTGCTGGCAAAGCAATAAAAATGCTGAATAAGGCTGACAAGGTAAAGATGATCTGCCACGATATTTTTCCGGAGGTGTTGGAGCTGATAAGGGAAGGTATTGTCAGCTGCACGATAAGTCAGGATAATGTAGAGCAAGGCTACAGGTCAGTCAAGATTCTTTTCGAATATCTATTTTACGGAGAAAAACCAAAAAAGGACTATATGCATACGGCAATAGACATTCGGATGGTCGAGAATATGCCGGATGACGAGTCTGAAATACCTCCTCCCATTCTTGATCCGGCTGGGTTACGGCAATGGAGCGGCAGACTGGAAATGACAGGAACCGGATAAATATAAGGCTAATGCCATGCAGCATATGGTAAATTTTTAATATTTTTTTGCAATGAAGTCTTAGCTAAATGGAAATAATAATTTAATAAAGTTTTGCAATGAAGTTTTTTGATATAGGCAAAAATGAGAAGATAAAAATATGGCAATATGAAAGGAGAAGTTTTTGATGAAAACAGTAAGATTAACAATGGCACAAGCTCTGCTGAAATTTCTTGATAACCAGTATATAGAGATTGATGGCGTAGAGAACAAGTTTGTTAAAGGCATTTTCGGTATTTTCGGACATGGCAACTGTACTGGTCTTGGACAGGCACTCGATCAATATCCGGAAAGCCTGCCTTATCATCCTGTTCATAATGAACAGGGGGGAGTCCACGCGGCTATATCATATACAAAGATGAAAAACCGCAGGGAAATATTTGCGTGCACAACTTCGATAGGCCCTGGCGCTTTAAATATGGTAACAGCTGCCGGTGTTGCAACAACGAACCGGCTGCCGGTGTTATTACTTCCGGGGGATATCTTTGCTTCAAGACAACCCGATCCGGTTTTACAGCAGGTAGAGCAGTTCCATGATTATACGATTACTGCCAATGATGCGTTTAAAGCCGTTAGCCGTTATTGGGACAGGGTATCGCGGCCAGAGCAGCTGATGTCTGCAGCGCTGCATGCGATGCGTGTTCTGACCGATCCGGTCAATACCGGTGCCGTGACTTTGGCTCTTCCTCAGGATGTGCAGGCGGAATCATATGATTATCCAGTTGAATTCTTAGAGAAGAGGGTTCATCATATTGAAAGGCGTGTTCTGTCCGATTCGAATCTTAAGAGATTCGTTGATCTTATCAAGGATAAGAAAAGGCCTCTGTTGATTTGCGGTGGCGGTGTGAAATATTCCGGCGCCGAACAAGCGCTGGTTAAACTCGCTTCCGATTTTAACATCCCAATTACAGAAACGCATGCTGGAAAAGGCGCTATCGTTTGGGATAACCAATATAACATGGGGCCTGTCGGATGCAGCGGCACATTAATTGCCAACAGATATGCAAAAGATGCCGATCTGATCATTGGAGTGGGAACAAGATTTACCGACTTTACAACATCCTCGAAATGGGCGTTTCAGAACGAGAACGCAAAGTTTGCATCCATCAATGTCAATAATTTTGATTCATACAAACTTGAGTCACTATCGGTACTTGCGGATGCGAAACTAGCTCTCGAATCAATCACGGACGCTTTGCATGCGATTGGGTATAAAACCGCTTATACCGGGAGCGAATTTGCAACTGCCAAGAAAGAATGGAATGAAGAGATCGATAAGTTATCGAGCGCAAGGCTCAGCGACGTGATACCGCAAACAGCTGCTCTTGGCGTTATTAACAAAACAATTGATAAAGACGCCGTTATTGTTGCAGCAGCAGGTACGCTACCGGGCTGCTTGCAGCGTATGTGGAAAACGATGTCACCTAATACGTACAACATGGAATATGGTTTTTCATGCATGGGATATGAAGTTGCCGGTGCATTAGGCGCTAAGATGGCTGACCCGTCAAAAGAAGTTTATACAATTATCGGTGACGGCAGCTATATGATGCTCAACAGCGAACTGTTTACTTCAACGCGCGAAAAACAAAAAATCACGCTTCTTCTTATGAATAACTATGGTCATCAGTGTATCGACAGTCTGCAAAAAAGCGCTGGCCAGGATGGATATGGCAATGAGTTCCGTTATATCGATGAAAAGACACAAAAATTCAGCGGTGAATACGTCAACGTTGACTATGTAAAACATGCTGAAAGTATGGGCTGCAAGGGTTATAGGGTCCGCACTGTTGAAGAACTTGAAGCTGCGATCATTGATGCAAAGAAGCAAAAGGTTTCAGTTATGATTGAGGTTATGAGCCGCAAGAATACAAACACAAACGGATATGATTCATGGTGGAGAATCGGAGTTGCGGACGTTTCCGAAAAAGAAGCCGTACAAAAATCATTTTGCGCGATGCAAGAGAAAGTCGACCAGACAAGGAAATATTAAACAAAATCTAATGCGGTAAAAGCAACCGCAGGAAATATATATTTAAAAAAGGAGGAGACTGAAATGGTCAAAGTGGGGAATTGTCCCGATTCTTGGGGCGTATGGTTTGATAAAGACGACAAACAAATGTCATGGCTTAGATTTACAGAGGAATGCTCAAGGGCAGGCTTCAAGTATATTGAGATTGGCCCGCTGGGGTATATGTCTACCGATCCTAGCGTTTTGAATGAGGAGTTCAAAAAAAGAGGCTTGGTGCCGGTTGCCGGAAATATCATGTTTGATCTTGAAGACGATTCTTTAATGGAAGCTTCAATCAACAAAACCAAAACAGTTTGCGAATTGTCTAAAAAAATCGGCGCAGAGTATTTTATCATTATGGACGGCATGTACAGCGATATGTGGACAGGCGAGCTACTTAAGCCAAAGGCACTCGATGAGGATGCATGGAAGAGATTGGTTAAGAATCTTGTCGCTATTTCTCGGGTCGCACAGGATTGCGGCATTAAACCGGTATTTCATCCGCATGCGGCAACCCATGTCGAATATGAACCACAGATTGAACGGCTTCTAGCGGAAACCAGTCCGAAAGATGTCATGCTTTGCTTTGATACGGGACACCATATCTATTGCGAGGGTAATGATGTATATTCTTTTATGGAAAACTATGCAGACAGGATTTCGTTCCTGCATCTTAAAGACCTGGTAAAACCGATAAAAGAAGAAGTATGGAAAAAAGACATTTCATTTTCACAGGCAACAAAGATGGGCGTATGGGCTGAAATAGGTAAAGGTGAAATTGATTTCGTCAGAATTAAGAAGATTTTAGATAAAAACGGATTTAACGGATATGCCATTATTGAACATGACATGTATCCTGTAGATTTTGATGTGCCGTTTGAAATACAAAAAAGAACCGGAGAATACCTGACGTCTATCGGTTTTGGAACATTGGAGTAATTTATTGAGGAGTAAACAACAATGAAAGAAATTAAAATTGGGATAATTGGTGCAAACTGGATGGGATCCTATCATGCAATGGGATTTTCTAAAGTCCGTCAAACATACGGTACAGAAGTCGTCCCTGTTTTTGGGATGGTTGCCGATATGGATGAAGAAAAAGCGAAGATTGCCTATGAAAGATTCGGTTTTGAAAAATGGAGCACAAAATGGCAGGACGTGATTGAGGATCCTTCGATTGATCTTGTAATTATCGCGACGCCTAATTTTACACATCCGGAAATTGCAATTGCAGCGGCGAACGCAAAAAAACATATTATATGTGAGAAACCAATGGCGAATACGTTGGAAGAAGGGTGCCAAATGGTAGAGGCAGCAAAGAAAAACGGAATTATCAGTGCTGTTGGGTTTATATACACATACTGCCCGGTGCAGGCGTTTGCCAAACAGTTGATTGAGTCGGGCGAGTTGGGAGACTTTATCAGCTTTAGAGGCCAGTTTGATTTAGATTATTGCGCAGATCCGAACACACCGTCAACATGGAGGCAATATGCAAAGTATGCCGGCACTGGCGCGCTTGGCGATGTAACTGCACATATTGTCAGCCTTTCTGATATGTTGGTTGGAGAAATTGAAGAGGTTTGCGCTGTTTCGGATATCGTGTATAAAGAAAGGCCCAAGTCGGCAGGCTCAAGTGAAAAGGTTGCTGTTGATACGGATGATCAGGTCTATCTTATGGTCAAATATCAGAATGGCCGTATCGGTGCCATGTCTTCAAGCCGTGTTGTGAACGGGAAAGCCGCTGGGTTGGGCTATGAGATTCAGGGTACAAAAGGAACGATAATATATTCTCTTGACAGAATTAACGAGGTTGAGCTGTTCATAAAAGGCGGCGATCCGGAACAGAAGGGATTCAAGACGCTCAAAGGAAATCAACTGCACGGAGAATATAAACACATTTCTCAGATGAATGAGCTTGGCGTTGCATATCATGATGTTTTATGCATTCAGGCACATACGGTGCTCGAGGCGATTGCCAAAAACAGACCGCTTAAACTGGATATTGCGTATGGCCATAAAGTCGATAGAATATTGGCAGCAGCTCAGTTATCGGACAAAGAGCGCAGGTGGGTTAAAGTATCGGAATTATAAGGAAACGCTATTAGTAGCAGCATATGATGATGTGCTTGCAAAAGAAATGAAGAATTTCACCGGGCATCCCGAAATCGGGCTTGCAAAGGCTGAATAGAATTATATATTATAGTAATAAAACGAATAATTATTTAATGCTTCCGACCTTTGATAAAAATTTAGGACGGAGGCATTTTTTATTTTATTAATAAAAAAGATAAATAAAATAAATAAAAACAAAAAAAAGAAAAAATAATAAAAATTTATTAATAAAAAAGAGGAAATAATGCAGAAACATAGAATATATACTTAATAGTATACTAATTGGTGCAAATAATAAGCATCTTAATGGTATATTAAAAATTATTGATATATGGAGGAAAAAGTGGTGAAAGCAAAGAAGATTATTGGGTTATTGCTAGCTGTATTGTTAATATTTACACTGGCAGCTGCATGCGGCCAACAGGCTGGAAGTAAATCGACTGAAAGCAAAGAGCCTTCGGAATCAGAGAAAACGGTTGAAGAAAGCAAAGAGCCGATTGAGGCAAAGGGCGGAAAAGTGGGAATATTGTCACCTACGGTCAACGTAGTTAGGTTTGTTACAGACTCTGAATATATGCAGGCAAAATTGCAGGATATGGGATATACTGCTGAAATCCAATATGCGGATGATAATGTTTCGAACCAAATCAATCAGATTGAGAATATGATCACCAAAGGTTTTGATGTTTTGATTCTTATCCCGGTGGATGCTGAAGCAGTAGCCCCTGCTTGCGATAAAGCATTTGAGGCTGGTATTGGCATTATTTCCTATGACAGATTGGTCAAAGCGACGAAATCTGTAACATATTACGCGACTTTTGACAATGTCAAGGTTGGTGAAGCATGCGGCCAATATATTGTCGATAAATTGGATCTTGAAAATGTAGAAGGCCCCTTTAATATTGAGCTGTTTACCGGCGACATTGCGGACAACAATGCTAAGATGACGCTGGACGGTGCGATGTCAGTTCTTCAGCCGTATATTGATAACGGAAAGCTGGTTGTACCGAGCGGCCAAACCGCTCTTGAACAATGCGTTACGCAGGGATGGGACTCCGGCGCGGCTCAGGACCGCATGGAAAATATCATAAGCGGATTCTATTCGGATAAGAAACTTGACGCTGTTATGACGACCTATGGCGGCATGGGAATCGGCGTTGCCACTGCGCTTAAGGAGAATGGATACGGCACAGCTGACAAACCTATGCCAATAATCACCGGGCAGGATGCCGAGCTGCGTATTATCAAATCCATAATTGCCGATGAAATGACGATGAGTATCTGCAAAGATACCCGCGTTTTGGGTGATATCGCAGTGGGTATGGCTGATGCGATCATTAAAGGAGAAGACTATCCAATCAATGATACCTCATCTTACGATAACGGAGCCTTTATTGTTCCGACATATCTGGCTGACGTAACCGTCTTTGATAAAGACAATTTGGACGAAGTAACTATTGACAGCGGATTGTTTACACGGGAAGAAGTATACGGAAAATAAGTAAATAGTATTGATCAACAGTTATTTTCAAAAATCTTTTGGCGGTGGTATTATCCACCGCCAAAAGGTATAAAAATGGACTAGATCAAACGATATTAAGTCGGGAGTATATAATATGTCTGAATTCATATTGGAAATGCGGGCTATTACCAAAGAGTTTCCGGGTGTCAAAGCATTGGATAATGTTAACCTGCAGGTAAAAAAGGGAGAGATCCATGCATTGGTTGGCGAAAACGGTGCGGGTAAATCGACATTGATGAGGGTTCTAAGCGGCGTATATCCATACGGAACTTATACAGGTGACGTCTTGTATAATGGGGGTATTGTAAAGTTTAAGGATATCAAGCAAAGCGAAAATGTAGGCATTGCAATTATCCACCAGGAATTGGCGCTAATCCCGTATTTATCAATAACGGAAAATATTTTTTTGGGTAATGAAGTAGCAAAGCGGGGCGTTATCGATCATAATGAGGCGATAAAAAAGACAGTTGATTTAATGAAAGAGGTCGGTTTAAAAGATTCTCCTGAAACCAAAATTGTGGATATCGGGGTGGGCAAACAGCAGTTAGTTGAAATATGCAAAGCTCTGTCAAAAAAAGTCGAATTGTTGATTCTGGATGAACCGACTGCGGCATTGAATGATAACGAAAGCAACAACCTGCTCAATTTGCTGGTTCAGTTTAAATCCCAAGGCATCACATGCATCATGATTTCGCATAAGCTTAAGGAAGTTCTGAAAATAGCTGATTCCATTACGATACTGCGGGACGGAAAGACTGTTGATACAATGGTTAGAGAGGAAGTTTCCGAGGACCGTATAATTAAGAGCATGGTTGGCCGAAGTATGACTGAGCGTTTTCCAAAACGCAGTCATCAAGCGGGGGACATCTTTTTTGAGGTGAAACACTGGGACGTTTATCACCCTTTACATGAACAGCGGAAAATCAGTAACGATATTTCTATCAATGTTAAGAAAGGAGAAGTCGTAGGTATTGCCGGTCTGATGGGTGCTGGAAGGACAGAATTTGCCATGAGTCTTTTCGGTAAATCGTATGGTAAGAATATCAGCGGAGAAATTATTAAGAGCGGAAAGAAATTAAAATTAAATTCACCGAGCGATGCAATAAAAAGCGGAATATCATACGTCA
>JBMNOU010000020.1:0-28326 GCA_050943215.1 Christensenellales bacterium
AGTATATGTTACCGATGAAAGGGCAAGTATAGTGACAGGTTCAGTTACAGAATTCTGTTTAGAAGAGGAAGCTTTAGAAAATTTTATTAAACGGATTCGAACTGAAAAAATATTATTTGAGAAATAAGATATTTCCCTACTTAAGCCGAGGCATTGCCTCGGTTTTTCCTTTTCTATAACTATCGATTCACCGTCCCAAACGGAAATACGCTTGCCGAAACAGACCCCGAAGCGGCAGAGTTCTATGGAGCGGCGAAAGTGATGGCAGAGAGCAAGGGGAAGACGATAGGAGAGACGTTTGCCCAATACGAGGATACCATTGGCGTGAAATGCCGTATCTTGCGGAATTCACCAAAATATATAACGAAGGCGAGGAGGCTTGGCGTAAGATTCAAAACAAATAAACTACCGGTTTCCCGGTAGTTTTTAAAAAACATCATTTTTTCATAAATGTTCCGCAATCCGTTTCTTCATTGTTCATCGCATTTTTTGGCTGGACTTCTATTTGGTCTGCGCAACAATGGTTACCATCCATGTAATAATAGCATGTGTTAACCTGACATCTGATTCCCGGATTGGGATGATTCATTTTATGTGATTCCAATAATTATTTCCCTCCTTTTTTTCTGTTCTCATTTTAATTTGCCTCAAAACAATCTGGCGTATACAGATAATTTATTGGAATAAAAATTGTTGAATATACCAAAAAATTATAAAAAATTTTAATTTTGATGTATATTGCTCATTTGCTGAAGCGCTCTAATCTTGAAAAGTTGATATAAATAATAAGGAAGCCGTGCGATGAGTAGTGCAAACGCAAGTAAAAATGGCAGGTAAAACGGCCAGGGCAGTAGCTTAAAATCGATCGGGAGACTTGCCGTATATAGATAATTACTGCCGATAAAAGAGTTGACTACACCGGTAAAAACGACGCACACGAGCAGCATGCACGTTCTTTATGTCCGGCTGGTAATCAAGGTGCGGTAGCATAAAAGCAATAAACCCAAGGGCCGCGTGATACAATATGCTCTGTATCGTCCGGAAATGGAATACAGGGTAGTCGTAAAGAGTGGTTAGCGGCAGCAGCAGCGCGAGCAGAAAGCCTATAATGCCATACGTATAAGCGAATTCACGAAGGCAAATCGAAAAACGGCCCCGTGAAAATAGCACAATCGGCAGAACAAACATCTGTATGCCGCAAAGTTGTAGCGGAAGGTCCTGTGTGATTTCAAACTGTTCAGTACTGATATCCCAGGTTAACCTTACAACATTTAAGGATACCAAAAATATGTATGCGGCGCATGCCCACTTATGTCTTGTCTTAAACGGCCTATTTTTAATCTGGCGGACCATCAAATAAACAAGAATAAACGCAATCAACGTAACGAATATATGCGAAACAGAAAAAGGCTTATATGGCCCATTCTCAACGAGCGCCGGATCGTCTCTATCCGCAAAGAATAAAGCAAACAAAAGTGCACCCCCACTATTATATATATATGCAATGCGTGCGTTTATGTTAAGCGTAAGCATTCAAAACGCAGCAGTAACACCTAAAAAAGCCCGCTCATTTTATAAAAAACCGCAGCGCAATAAAATAAAGGCCACTATGCAGCCGGTTTTCAGTTTGAATATTTGGCAGATAACTTTGCTTCACGGATCTTTGAAATGACCATGTCTGTATTAAGCGGTTTTACAAAATAATACCGTGCACCAAGCGCGATCGCTTGCCGCGTCATTTCTTCGCTGCCAAGTGCAGAGATCACGTACACCAATGGCTTGGTATCTATTGGTTCAAGCCGCCTTAACACCTCAAATCCGTCCATAAATGGCATCACAAGATCGAGCAGCAGCACGTCCGGATCTGTTAGCTGCAGCATCTGAATGGTCTCAGAGCCGTTTTGAGCGATACCCACGATTTGGATATCGGGGTTAATGGACAGGCACCGGCTGAACAATCTGGCAAAGTCTCTACTGTTATCGGCAATCAGTACACGAATCTGCTCCATATTTGCTCCTATCAAATTGTATTAAAAATGATATAAAAATTATTTTGAATTTGCATTATTATTTTAACACATTTAACCATATATTACAAATAGTTTTTTACATAGGTTCAATAAAAATATACGGATATGTGACCGCATGAAGTATTGACAACGATGCCTATGCGTAATATGATGAAAAAAATTGCTTTTTTGTTTTGTCTTTCCTAATTGCCTGATAATTGAAAATAATCTAATGCAGGTTTAGCCATATGAAATGAGTTAAAGGAATAATATCAATGACGACGATGAAAGTGTTAAAACGCTTAAGCTGGCCGGTTGTTTTGGTTTCATTGATATATTTTGCAACGCTTCTTATATTAGACATCCGCACTAACAACGAAAACAAAACGCTTCTTATTATCCTTAACACGGCCTTTACTGGGGCTATGCCTATTGCGGTATCGGTTATTGCCGCCCGCGCTTATCTGTATCATGATATTATGAGCGCGCTGTTGATGAGCTGCGGCATTATTGCGTTTGGGCTGGGGTCAGTTATTGCGGGATTAGCACACTTGATGCCAGGTTTGGCAAACATAAACTTAACGCTGTATAGCTTATGCGTACTGGCTGGTTCCGTTTTGCATTTGCTCTCGCTGTTTTTAGGCAGGAGCACCCCACGGGATATCATGCTGAAAAAGCAGAAAATGATTCTCGCGATGGTTGCTATCGGCCTTGGCGCAGCGGTTATTTTTTTACTGATTGTAAGCGGCCTGCTGCCCCCTTTTGTTGACGGGTACACTTTTCTAAGAAATGCTGTGATCATTTCGGCAATTATTTTTTATATGATCTCGTCGGCACTGTATTTCATACGCTATAGGCAAACGCGTATGGATTTTTTTTATTGGTATGCGCTGTCATTGCTGATGATCTCTGTGGGTCTCGGCGGCGTTATTGCGGATAATGGATACGGCACTCTAGCTAGCTGGGCGGGAAGAAGCTGCCAGTATCTCGGCGCGCTGCTTGCGCTGATATCGATGCTCGATGTAATGAAAAATGCTCGGAAAAAATCGTTGCCATTATCCGCCGCGATGGCTGGCTTTTTTATAGATATGCGGTTTGGGTATAAGAATATTGTGGAAGCTTCCACCGATGCAGTCGTTTCGCTCGATGGGGATTTTAAGGTATTTTATATGAATAAGGCGGCGGAAACGCTGTTTGGATATCAAAAGAAATCCATGATGCGCCGGCTGTTTTTGGATTTAGTCATTTGTACACCTTTTAGCGACAGTATTAGGCAGGATTTAACAGATTACCCCATTGCCCAAGAAAGCGAGTATGTCGATCGTATCAGCGAAATGAACGCGATTGATAATAACGGAAGAATATTCCCAATAGAGGTATCCGTAGTTGCCCGCAAGCTGATAACAGCGTGTACGTTTACGCTGACAATACGGGATATTTCGCTGCGCCGGCAGTCGGAAGATAGGATCAGCCGGCAGAATACCGTTTTACAGGCGATTAATCAGGTTTACGAAAAATCAATTTATTGCCATACAGCCAATGAACTCGCGCGAGAGTGCCTTTTGGTACTCGAGACGGTCACTGCCAGCCAGCTCGGTCTTATCGGAGAGGTAACCGAGGGCGGTATGCTTGGCATTATCGCGGGGGGCGCCGGGCAATGGCAGTCGCTGGGAAGCGTGGCCGATAATGGTGAAAGCCTTTTGACCAACATGCCTTCGCAGCATCCGGAAAGCGTCAGTCCCGAAGGGCATCCCCAGCTTGATTCATTTCTTGGTATACCGATAAAGCGGGATGGAAAAACGCTGGGTGTGATCGGTGTGGGGAATAGGCCAGACGGATATACGGAAACGGAAAAAGAAATACTCGAAGCGCTGGCGCCAACGGTTTGGGAGGTAGTGATGCACAAGCGGGCCGAAGAGCGGCTGCGCGATAGCGAACAGCGGTTTAACTCTTTCATGGACGCAAGCCCGTATGTTGCATGGGTTAAAGACAACCAGGGCCGCTACTGCTACCTAAATAAGGCCTGGAGTGAGGTGGTTAGAATCAACATCAAGGACGCTCTGGGAAAGACGGACAGAGAGATTTACCCTGTGAGTATTGTGCAAAAATTTAAGGACAACGAGCAAAAAGCACGGCAGGCTAATCAATGCATCGTTTGCGTCGAAAAGACCCCAGGCCCGTTGGGCGATCAACATTGGAAGGTTGCCAGGTTTCCGTTTAAGAGCATATCGGGGCATTCCTTTACAGGCGGAATTGCGCTTGATATAACAGAGCAGAAAAAAACACAGACCGCGCTGCGCCTAAGCGAAGCTTTTTTGCATACAGTAGTAGAAGGTACCAAAGATCCGATATTTTTGAAGGACCGGGAGGGCAGGATGCTAATCGCCAATACGGCAAGCAGCCTTGCTTTGGGCGTTCCAATCGGCGATATGATCGGCAAAACCGACATTGAGATATTTAGCGATAAGGAAAAGGCGAAAACCGTCATGGAATGCGACCGTCGCATAATGGACACTGATACCGCTGAAACGCTTGAAGAAATGCTCCCAACGCCCTACGGGCAGCGTATCTATCTCACTACAAAAATGCCATGGCATAATTCGCAGGGCAGCGTGACCGGATTGTTTGGAATTGCGCATGACATTACGGACAGAAAAGAAATGGAGATACAGTTAAAAAATCAGGCCGAAGAGCTCAAACGCAAAAATGAATTGATTACAGATTTTTTCATCAACGTTTCGCACGAATTCAAGACGCCTCTGTCTATTCTTATGCTGGGAATCGAGCTGTTTGAGCATTCACTTAGCCGGGCAGAGCTGAACGTAGCGGAAATGAAGGACAACCTTGGACTGATGAAACAGAATTCATACCGCCTGGGGCGGCTGGTCTTAAATTTACTCGATATCACAAAGATCGACGCAGGGTTTATGCAGCCCGATTGGACTAGTATTAATATTGTCGGTCTTCTGCGCAATATTATAAGATCTACACATGTTTACGCAAAAAAAAGGAATATCAGTTTAACGTTTTCCTGCAAAGACAAAGAGAGATATCTGGTGACGGATAGCTTTTTTGTTGAACGCATCATGCTCAACCTTTTATCCAATGCGATCAAGCATACCCCTAAAGGAGGCTGCATCGATGTACACTTAAGCAATGCTGATGATAAAGTGATAATCGGCGTTAAAGATACCGGCGCCGGCATTCCAGATGATAAAAAAGATATCATCTTCGACAGATTCAGGCAGGTCAATAGTTCTCTGACACGGTCGAATGAGGGGTGCGGCATTGGTCTTGCGCTGACCCGAGGCCTGGTAGAAATGATTGGCGGCAGCATCACGCTAAAAAATACTTCCGAGCATGGCAGCGAATTTACCGTAGAGCTATCCGCACTGCGTAATGAACAGCCCGCATATGTTGATCACACCGGCATGCACCTTACCCAGCGAATAGAAATGGAATTTTCGGATATCGACTTTGGCTGATATTAGCCCATATCATTTCCATGGCGTTTAGCGTTTTGGTACCAAAAATTCCCGCTTTTAGTCGGCAGCGATGCTCTCTTTTCCGTATGGCATAAACATACGTCTAATCAACCTAAACCGCCGGGCATTTTTTCGAAACACACCGAATTTACCGCACCGATGCCCTTCTTTCTTAATACAATAAATGAAGAAAACATAAAGGAGGTTAATGTCTATGGTGCCCAACAAGGAATTACAGGAATTGGCCCAGGCTCTTAAACGGTCTGCTGAATATAATGAAATAATGCGGCTGCGCAAAAAGGTGCTGGAACATCCAAGGTATGGCAGGCAAATGCTGATCTTTGAAAGAGAACACGGAAGGATACACGGTATGAATCTGCAGGCGGCCGAACTCTCGGCCCGGCTAAAAAAGCTATATGACGACTTTAAGGACCTGCTGCAGGAAGAGGATGTCAGGAAGTTTATGGAAGCAGGCCGCGCATACCAGAAGATGATATCTGAGAGCATCGCTTATTTAAACCGTGTGCTCGATTCAGGTATTCAGGGTAGGACTTACTGATTTTTGGCATGAAAAGATTTGCTAGTCGTGTTACATCTTAAGGGACAAGTCATCCCTAAACCATAAAAACTTGGCCTAAAGCCTTTATCTAAGACCTTAGGCCACTTTATATCATAACGAATGTAATCTAAGCGAATCCGTTAATACCGGTCGGTGTCATCATCATCCCTGTCGTAATAACTAGTCATCATATCCCAGCTTCCGGGCATACCGTACCAACCGCCGCCCGGATTGCTGCCATAATAATCGCAGCGGCCAAACCGGTCACAGCAGCGGCCAAACCGGTCACAGCAGCGGCCGTATTGGTCGATCCAGTCACACCGGTAGCGAGGGAAACCGATCGGGAAAAAGAAAAATCTTGGGAAACGCCTTTCCGGAAACCTTCGGAAATCCCGGTGAAAGCCCCCCCGAAAACCTCCGGGAAAGCCACCGCGTACACCGCGGGGAGTATTTAAACCATCTGGCATGCTATAATCTCCTTTCTTTTCAATATATACATTCAAAAGCGGCTGTTGATGTATTCTATGAGTGTAGAACACATTATGTTCTGATAACATGCAACAAATGAGTTTAAAAAAGGAACGGGGCATCCCGGCGGCGAATTATTTATTTAATAAAGACTTTACAGAAAAGGAGCGAGCATGAAAACGATACTTTGTTATGGAGATTCCAACACGTGGGGAAGAGATCCGATTACCAAAGAGAGGTTTGCCCCTAATGAGAGATGGGGCGGCATACTGCGCGAGATTATGGGCAGTGGATTTTTTGTGATTGAGGAAGGGCTGATAGGCAGAACGACTATATGGGACGACCCGGTGGGGCACCGTAATGGAGAAAAATACCTGTATCCATGCCTCGAGTCGCACCGGCCAATCGACCTTGTCATTATCATGCTGGGGCTAAACGAGCTGAAAAAACAGTTTTGCCTTACGGCTTACGACATATCAGCCGGTATGGAAAAATTGCTTAAGATCATCATTGGCAGCGGTGCGGGGCCGAAGGGCGGATCGCCTAAGATACTGTTGTTAAGCCCACCGCACGTGGGTAAAACGACGGGGGACTATATAGCAATGTTTGAGGACGCTCAAGAAAAATCGACAAAGCTCGCCGCGTATTACCAAAAGCTTGCCCAAAAATTTGGCTGCCGGTTCCTCGACCCGATGACGCTTGTGAGTGCGGCGGATTTAGCCGACGGCATTCATTTTGACCCGTCGCAGCACCATATTCTTGCGCAAAGTGTGGCAAAGATTGCACGCGAAATGCTAGAAAAGTAGCCTCTTCGTTACTTAGTATTTTAGTTGATTGAAAAAGCGATGTTGGTTGCATGGTCCGATACCCTCTCAAGCGTTGTTACCATATTGGTAAATACTACGCCGACTTGGGGGTCGCAAACTTTACCCTGCAGTCTGTCGATATGGCTGTTGATATAAAACTTTTTCATGTTGTCGACTTCCTGCTCCAGAGCAGAAACGGCGCTTAGGCGGCTTTTATCTCGGTGTTCAAAAACGTCAAGGCAGACGTTCAGCGTCTCTAATGTCTTCTCGGACATCGTTATCAGTTCCGCTTTAGCGTCGGAGGTCATTTCCGACCGTTTTTCGATAAGCGTAAGCGCGAATCCGGATATATTTTCCGCGAGATCGCCTACGCGCTCCATGTCGATGATGACGTGATGCAGGCTGCCCATAATCTTTAAGTCCTGCTCTGATAGCTCCATACCCCGAAATTCGATCAGGTAGCTTGAGATATGGTGCGTTAAATAGTCAATTGTCTTTTCAACCTCAAACACCTTATTGACGTTTTGTTCATTGCCGTTGAAGAATGAGTCGAGCGCGCGCTTAAAATTGCCGCAGACGATATCTCCCATGCGGTTAAGTTCTTTCAGCGTCTGACTCAGTGCAATAGCTGGTGTCTGGGCGATTCTTTCGTCAAGGTATATTAGTTTTCTTTCGACGGTATCCGAAGTCTTTTTATCGGGTATGATGCGTGTTATAAGCTTAACGATCATCTTGGTGAACGGGAAGAATAATATCGTTATTGACATATTAAACAGCGTATGAAAGTTGGCTATTTGCCGCTGGACATTATCGGGAGACAGCGATGCGAACCATGTAATGATTGCCGGGAACACCGTAAGCACTGCTAGATAAACGGCCGAGCCAAATAAATTAAACAGCAGATGAATGCCGGCGGTCCGCTTTGAATTTGCACTGGTGCCGATTGCCGCGAGGATTGCTGTGACGCACGTGCCTATGTTTTGTCCGAGCACAACGTATACGGCGGAATCAAGACCGATCAGCCCAAGCCCTGCAAGCGCCTGCAATATGCCGATAGACGCGGACGAGCTTTGGAGGACGGCCGTAAACAGCGCACCTATAAGGATGCCCACTACCGGGCTTTTAAAATTGACAAGGAAGTTTTGAAACGATTCGTTATCTCTTAATGGTTCCATTGCCTGAGACATCAGCGTCAGGCCAACAAAAAGGATACCAAACCCTAATATGATACCGCCTATTCGGGAATAAATTCTTTTTTGTATGAAGACGGTGAGGACCATCCCTATGAATAAGATAAATGGTGCAATATCCGACAGCTTAAAAGCGATAAGCTGCGCCGTAATCGTCGTGCCAATGTTGGCGCCCATAATGACCCCTGCCGCCTGATACAGAGTCATCAGCCCTGCGTTGACAAACCCCACCAGCATGACCGTTGTAGCGGAAGAACTTTGTATTACCGCAGTGACTCCCGCGCCGACGCCCACGCCCGCAAAACGGTTTGTTGTCAGTACTTCAAGAACGCGGCGCATCCGGTCCCCAGCAACGTTTTCGAGTCCATCGGACATCATCTTCATGCCGTATAAAAA
The DNA here is from genome assembly GCA_050943215.1 of Christensenellales bacterium. Lineage (GTDB taxonomy): Bacteria > Bacillota > Clostridia > Christensenellales > SZUA-584 > JBMNOU01. The sequence continues at coordinate 8,914 of JBMNOU010000020.1, forward strand.
CATGCCGAGTCCACCCAGCAGCAGGAACGCCATTGTGACAGTCATCTTTTGTCCTCCAAGTTAGTCAATCATTATATGCCATAAATTTATTTATTGTTATGACGACCTTGAATATTATACATAAACCGCAAACTTTTGTCTACTTTCTTAAATGTTGATAAATTAAGTTTCGTCTTTAGCCGGACGGAGGCGTTGCTAAACAATATCTTAGCCTTCTAAAACAGCATTTCTCGTATAACATTATTCCATTTTTCAGCAGCAGCTAACAAAGCATTAAGTAGAAATGATAGATATCGCTGTTTAAAAGGGCTCAGCGATATCTTTTAGCCGCAAAGAACAATCATCTAGCCTAACGGCGATAGCGTCAAAGAGTATTTTTAGCACAGAAAACCTAGATGGATTAATCTTTAGCCTCAATCTTAGCATCCAGCGTTTTAAGGTATTCGAGGTATTGGTCATGCGCGTTGCCCTGCCATCCTGGCCACGCTTCGGTGACAGGGATTTGCCCCGGCTTAAGCCTCGGGCGCGATGCCGGACGCTTTGGGAACACTAGCTGCGCCTTGATGGCCGCGGCTTCCTCGTCGTCTTTGTCGCCTCGGATGATCTCGCAGACGGTTCCGGGCGCGATATTATAATATATCCATCTAGCGTCGGGTACCATCATCCTGACGCAGCCATGAGAGGCGCGTGTCCCAAGGTGCGAGTAAGAACTTGTATAACTATTTGCGTTTCTGGATGAATAGATCAGAGAATGACAGAAAAAACTGCGTGTGATCTGTCTCCAGTACTGGCCGTATACGCCATAGCTTGCAAACAGCCCGAACCGGACGTATTTGCCACCCATCTTAAATGTGCCTTTGGGCGTGGGATTTTTGCCGCTGCCCGAGCTGACTATAATGTAGCGCACGGGCACAGTATATTTGCCGTCTTCATCCTGTTTGTATACCGTGGCGAACTGGAAATATTCGTTGATGACCAATTTGTATGTATCGGGCGGGGGCGAAGGCGGTATTTGGTCTTCATAGACATTATTGTCCCCTACCAGCTCCTCAAATGACATCGCAGTTGTGGGCGCCAGCATCGAAAACGGCAGCGTATCATTTTTAACGATACCCAGCGGCGCAGGAGCAGGCACTGGCGTGGGGGCTTGCTCTTTCGCAAACGCATCTGTTTGTGCTATAATTATGTTTGCTGCCGCCTGCTGCGTTCCGTTTTGGGTAAAGATGCCTAATATAGCGCAGATAACCGCGGCTGCTGCGATGCATCCGAAAACAACCATAATGATAATAACCGGTTTTTTCAAAGGCCCCTCCAAAAAATATCTAACGAGAAATATATCTAAAAAACATCATATAATAATTTACATATCAAGTCAAAACATTTGACCATATTTTGATATATATTGGCTTTTCATCCAAGGACCTTATCACGTGTTTGTAAAAAAGCCTGATAAAGGTGGCGAATGTGGACATATTCGTTTATACTGATATCTGAATACGGATAAATGAGGTACGACATGAATGGCAAATGTATCATTTTGAATAACGGTACAAAGACCGAATATCCTATTATGCCAGGCATACGGCTTTGCGATATTGCAAAAGACTTAAAGGTTGACGGCGCCATCTGCGCGCTGATGAACGGCTGTATCGTTTCGCTAGCAAAAGCGCCGACTCCGGGCGCAAAGGTTGCCTTTTTGTCTCCTGCGGATAGTCAGCATGCTTCACGGGTTTTTTTAAGGGGCGCTACATTTTTGCTATACTGCGCGGCAAAGGCGTTGTTCCCAAGCAGGCCGCTGTTGGTGGACCATGCACTATATGGTGGAGTGTTTTGCCGAATCGATCACGTGACCGAAAACGATATCGCTGCACTTTCGGAAAAGATAGAAGAGTATATTGCATCGGATGAGGATTTTATTCCCAAGCGGATGAATGTGAGCGAAGCAAAAAAGATTATGCTGAGCCAGGGACTTAATTTTAAAGCGGCGCTGCTGTCCTACCGCCCATTTGACTATTACAATATGTACGAATTTGACGGCGTTAAAAACTATTTTCATGGTATTATGCCCAAAAGCGCAGGATACCTGAAAGGAGTGCGGCTGTTTGCGTATTCGGATGGATTCATACTAAAATACCCAGCGCCATATATAGAGACAGCGACATCGATCATCAAACAGCCGAAATATGCAGCGGTTTTCTCTCAGGCAGAGAATTGGGCGAGGGTTCTTTGCGCTTCGTATGTTTCCGATATCAATGACAAGTTAAAAAGCGGTAATATCGTCGATTTTATCAACATCAACGAGGCGCTGCACGAACAGACAATTGCCAAAATCGCGAACAAAATCGAGGAAAGTCGGGGCGTGCGCGTAGTGCTAATTGCTGGGCCATCCTCTTCGGGCAAGACCACATTTGCATCAAGGCTTGCGGTACACCTAAGGGCCATAGGCAGAAAATGCCAGACGATATCCGTTGACGACTACTATAAAAACAGAGAGGATATCCCGCAGGACAGTGGCGGCAACCGTGATTTTGAGCACATAGAGGCGTTTGATGTTCGCAAATTAAACGACGATTTGGGAAAACTACTGTTGGGCGAAACCGCAGAGCTTCCAACATTCGATTTTGTAGCGGGCAAACGCAAAGAAGTTACTGTACCTTTGCGCATTTGCGGTGATTTGCTGATTATCGAAGGGATTCATGGCCTTAATGATGAACTGACAAAAGGCATCCCAGCGGATAAAAAATTCAAGATATTTGTGTCTCCGCTAACCACGCTTAACCTTGATAGCCATAACGTGGTTTTCCCGGACGACCTGCGCCTGATACGCCGGCTGGTACGGGATAAGAGGGCAAGAGGCTATTCGTTTGAGCAGACATTCGCAATCTGGGATTCGGTGCGCAAAGGAGAATATATGTACATACTGCCTTATCAGGAAACTGCAGATGTTATGTTCAACACAACGCTGCTGTATGAGCCGTTGATACTAAAAAAACACTGCTGCGAAGATTTGAGCCGGTTTACTCCCGATATGCCGAACTTTCCGGAAGCGCAGAGCCTGCTTAAATTGTTAAGCTATTTTTTGAGTATGGACGACGAGAGTATGATACCGATAAGCAGCATCCTTCGTGAATTTATCGGCCGTTAATTATGGTAAAACATACCAACAAAATTTCATTATAAATCGCCTTTGTTTTGTTAAAAATAAGTGCAAAGGAGGCGATTTAATGAAGAGACTGATTATTGCGATAATGGTTGTTTTAATGCTGGCTGCTATTTTCGCCGGTTGTGCGCCAAAGAGCAAAGACCAACATACTGCTTCGCCGTCACTGACGGTTACGACCACGGTAACGGCGACAACCACTCATGCGACCGTGTTGCCGACGGCAAGCGGAACTCATCCTGTGATACCCTCAGTATCCCCGACGGCCGGTATATCGCCAGGATTATCCGTATCTCCGGTACCAACCATTACGCCTAATATTACTCGGTAATAAGGCAGCAAATCGGAAATATTCATGGCAAGTAAGAAGGTGCTTTGAAATGTTTCAGGGCATTTTCTTTATTTGCCGCTTCCTTTTTCTTTATAAAAAAATGTATCAAGGAAGGCTGGGGTCAAACTCTAAAAAACATAAACACATCCGATATCCGAAAAAACTGCTGAGGTTTAAGCGTTATTTTAAGCCGGATGCCCAATTTACCGCACGTTCCAGTTCTCCGTCTTTGAGGGGCCCTTCAGATCCGGTGACTAAAAACCCTTCGGGTTCTCCCGCGGGCGCTCCGCCTTTCTTTGAAAGAGCGGCCTCTATGGGTTTGGCCGCGTAGCCGAATGTCTTCATCATTTTTTTAAGAATCCCTGATTTAATATCGTCGGGCGATGTCCGTGTGTCGAAAGCCGTAATCTTAACGCCGTTTAAATTAGCAGGCAATCCCTTTATCCAGTCCGTAATCGCGGGTGTCGGTCTAAACGCGCGCGTTGGAGAGCCAACGATAAGCAGTTCTATACCGTCAAGGACGTCCGGCTTTAAATCCGTGATCTTTGTCGTTTTCGCACCAAGTGAGTTGCCTATTGCATAAGCGATCTTTTCGGTATTACCGAATATAGAATCATATACGACAAGTGTATTCATTGAATAATCCTCCTTGTTTATCTGCGGTCAAAATGTGCATCGCTTTTTGAGCTTATTATAACAGATGATACGTCTATATTGTATAAAATGGGGGATTTTTTTCGTAACATAACGCTCCAGATAATCGCCGTTAAACCGCTAAAGGGATATTAATTTTTTTAGCAGATCTTTATTTATCCTCCTTTGCGTCTGCGTCATCAGCCATAAAAAAATGGTTGGCTACACTAATCAAAACTTTGCAATATTGGGCAGGTATTATGTGGGAAAGTTTACATTAAATCGTATTATGTTATTAAACGGGGCCGGAATCCTGTATTGACAAATCATAGTTATTCATATATGATTATAGAGACTGAAGGCATTTCGTATACTGCGGGATGTCTTTTACTATAACCAGTTGCAGAAAGGGGACAAATGGCAAAACAGATCACAAAAGAAATATATAATTTTCTCGTACTGCATATTTTAGAAATGCGGAATCAAAAGATCAATATTGCGAACCAATATTCAATTGATTACGAAAAATACATCGAAGTTTTAGAATTTCTAAACTCATATATTATCAGTATAGAAGAATTTTTAGATAAGGCAAAGATTGTAACTGGTGATCATATTCCGCCTTTTGTGATTATCGGGAGCATTGTTGACGTTGCAGATACGATCTCAAAAACAAGCCGCTCGCTGATGATTATGGCGCCTGGTTCCCATACGGTATACGACGAAACCAAAGACGGCTGCGAGATGGTTTCTTGTTTTTCGGATATAGGCCGTTCCATGCTTCTTCAAGAAGAAGGGCATAGCCTAACGATTAAAAAGCCTGGCGGGTCAATTTATCGTAAGATTCAACGTATAACTTACGACTTAAAATTGTAGAGGAGGAGCGTAATGAAAATACTGTTACGCAAAACCGCATACGAAACATTGATTAAACAGGTTATTTTCGTGGAAGAAAATATTGACGAAATGTTGGATATCGTTATCAATAGTGGTAGATTTTCTTCTAAAGAAAAAGCGAATCAGTTTTTTCAGGATTATATCAATAAAATTGAATCCCTTTTTGAAGAAATACAGATCATTGATGATAAAAAGCCGCAATTAAAATCTAATGTAAACCTTTTGCCCTTTATTATTTTGGACTGTCATTTTACGCTTCGCGACAACCAAGGCGGACGGTATTTCTGCCATCTGTCCAATGATAACGAATGGGATCGCAAGAACCCCAATATTCAGCTATATTTTTTGACTGAAACTGGGCTTGGTCTAATTGGCAAGGATAATGGCGATACTGTCAGAGTGGATATCGGCATGGGACTGGTTGAATATACAATAAGCTCGATCAGAATCATCTGATAATCCGTATTTAAAACAGGCTTTTCAAACGATAAAAGCACATATACTATTAAAGGTGGCGTGAATAAATTACCGCGATTTTAGGTTAATTTATATTTTTGTGAGGTGATATCATTGAAGCGTCAAATTAAAATTACTAAATCGGACAAAGAAAGATTGCAAAAAATAATCAGCGGTCTTTTACAAACGGATTTAGACGGAAAAGAACACGTCAGAGATCTTGTAGCTGAGCTAGACAGGGCTGACGTTGTTGATCCAGATCAAATACCTCCCAACGTAATTACGATGAATTCAAAGGTTTTGCTATCATTCGGTGAGCCGGAGGAAGACATCACCTACTCGTTGGTATTTCCTGAAGACGCAGACATATCCGATAACAGGCTCTCGATACTGGCTCCTATCGGCACAGCGATACTTGGCTTTAGAGAAGGCGATATCATCGAATGGAATGTTCCGGACGGTATAATCATGGTAACGGTCAAAAAGGTGCTGTATCAGCCCGAAGCCGCCGGATATTTTGAATCCTAGGGCACTCACTCGTCAAATGCGGATAACACGTTAAAAGTATGTCTGTTAGCCTTTTGCTGCTGACAGTAAAGGAGTAAGATGATGAAAGTCGGCTTGATACGGTGCATGCAAACTGAAGATATGTGTCCGGTCACAACGGACTTTGCGGTAATACGGGAAAAGAAAGGCGCCTTCTGTGGCATTAACGAAGAGATTGAGCTTATAGGTGTAACTACGTGCGGCGGCTGCCCGGGCAAAAAGGCAGTGGCCCGCGCACAGGAAATGATTCGGCACGGCGCAGATACCATTGCAATCGCTTCCTGTATTACAAAAGGAACTCCGATTGGTTTTGCCTGTCCGCACGCGGCTGCCATAAGGAAGCGATCGTTAGGCGTGTTGGGCAAGCGGTGCGCATCATTGACTACACGCATTAGGAATTACATTTGGGTAAGCAAACAAAAAGCTTCTTAAAGTGCTTCTTTAGAAATAGCGGGCAGACTAAAGTCTGCCTCTTTTTTTCTCGCTGATAACGGGCAATAAAAACATTAAGGGATTTATTAGAGCATGACAAAGTAAGCAAAAACACCGGCGGCGAGTGATCCTAATGAATCGAAAATCAGATCAAAATTTGTATCCACCAATCCTTTTTGCAGATTGGCCCCAAGTTTTTTTCTTTTATCCGATAAAAACTCCGCGATTTCTGTAAAAACCCCAAGCGAGATACCAAGCGTAACGATGAACAGCGCCGTGAGCACCTTTGATGCACGCATATCAATTAAATTTGAAAGGGTGCTGTATGCCAGCAAGGAATATGAAAAGCTTGAATACGCATGGACGTATCGGTCAAAAGTTTTGCTGCGTTCAAATAGTTTAAGGTAATAGCCAAAAAAAACAAAAATAAATTGTGCGATGATTGCTAGCAACATTATATAACTGCTTATTCGCAACCGGAAAATAAAAACGGCCGTGACATATAGTCCGAATAGGATAATCGGGGTTAAAGTTGTTTTTAAAAGGGCCGAATTTTTGGTTCTAACAAAATGACATACGATATAAATTTCAATCGCTATTAGAAACAGGAATACGGCTAGCACCCATTCTGTCATAAAAAGCTCCGTTTTTATATAGTATAGCATTCAGTCAGAGCAATATTCACATCACAGCTGATGCGGCCTCTTTAATGAAATATGATTATATGCAAAAAAGGGTGATCGGTTTCATCGAATCTATGGTTCCAAAATGGCGTATATGAATAAGGCACAATATAATTGAGTGTTCATATTATAATATATAAACCTTGTAAAGGAGACCGTAAGTTATGATTTTAGATAATGATCCTGATATGTACGCGTCTGAACAGATGTGTATACCTCAGGAAACAACCATAAAGAATGTGCAGCTTGCGCATGCATACGTTCCGTTCCAGAAACTATGTACCACGTACACACCGATGCGGGCTCTGGAGGAAGGCACCGCTTTTCCGGAGTTCGGAAACAGTTACGCGTGGGAAAGTAAGTAAGGAGATGAAGCTATGAATAGAGAAGATCTTTTAAGAATGCTTTCAGCGATGGATTTCTATACTGTTGATTTGCAGCTGTATCTTAATACGCACCCGAACGATAGGGAAGCGCTGTCAAAATATAACTCTGTTGTTTCGGAAGCCAGTGTACTGCGGCGCGAGTACGAAAATATGTACGGGCCGCTAACTTCATTCCGTTCGGCAAGCAAATATCCTTGGCAATGGATAGACGATCCGTGGCCCTGGCAGCACGCATTCAATTTCAGATTGGCAGGAGATGATAGATAATGTGGGTATATGAAAAAAAACTGGAATACCCAGTAAAAATAAAGAAACCCGACCCGAAAATGGCAAAGGTTATTATCACACAGTACGGCGGCCCGGATGGAGAACTGGCCGCTGCTTTAAGGTATTTGAGCCAACGGTTTTCGATGATCACCCCCGAGGCTAAGGCGACTCTTAACGATATAGGCACAGAAGAGTTGGCCCACCTTGAAATGATAGGCACAATGGTAAAGCAGCTGACAGAACACGCAACAATTGACCAGATTGAAAAGGCTGGCATGGCGCCATATTATGCTGACCACGACAAAGCGGTATATCCGGTTAGCGCCGCAGGCAACCCATTTACAGCTGCGTACATCCAGTCAAAGGGAGACCCGCTGACCGATCTTTACGAAAACATGGCAGCAGAGCAAAAGGCGCGTTCTACTTATGAGTATTTGATCAGTCTTGCTAATGACCCAGATGTAATCGAGCCGTTAAAGTTCCTTAGGGAAAGGGAAGTTGTACATTTTCAGCGCTTCGGAGAAGCTCTGCGCATTGTACAGGAATACCTTCAAAATAAAAAACGCTACAGCATGCCCAAAATGCAGAGGCCGCCGGATATGCACGTGATGCCGGATATGTGCGGCATGCCCAAAACACCAACCGCGCCGGATATGCGCAGTATTCCCAAAATGCAGAGGCCGCCGGATATGCACGTGATGCCGGATATGCGCAATATGCCTGTTCCGCCAAAGAAATAACTAAGATAAAAAAACAGGCTGCAAGGCCTGTTTTTTATCTTGGCGAATATAAGCGTTATTGTTTATTCATCCTGATGGGCCTTCTTACTCTGCTTCTTTGCTGGCTAATATTTTTTTCCTCACGACTAAGATAACGGGGATAATTATCAGCGCGGCTCCTAAGCGTCACATATATCATAACAACACCATATAATAATAATATTGCCAATATTAAGGTTGCGCGTTTAAAGCAGCTTTGTATAAAGGTAAAATAAACAACAATAAAATATGTTCTGTAAATTTTTGTTAAGGAGTCTTTGATTATGAAGGTCGCAAGAATACTCAAAATCGCAGTCATTGTGGAGTGGGTAGTCGGATTTATTATCGGTATTCTCGCTGGAACCAGCGGCGGCAGCTTTTCATTCTTGTCATCGCTATATCCATGGGCGGTTGTGTTCATTACCGGTATTTTGCAATACGCCATTGCAGAACTGCTAGATAATATGATAATGATACGTAACAGAACGGATGAGCAGCTTTCGAAACTAACGGATATGGTGTATCAGATGGCAAAGCTATTCGGGCTTGAGCAGCCGCTATCCGGTATACCCGACTCACAAACAACCACCGCTGATTCGCAAAGTAGCGAGTATGGAGCGCGAAATAGCGGAAAAGGCGAGACCGGCAGCGTTAAAACGGACTCAGGGCCCGCAAAAAAAAGCCGTGGGTACCGTATTGCGGATATGCATACCGTTCCGCCCAACTGTATAGTATGCCCTGCTTGCGGTCAGGTGCAGCGTAGCAACCGCGACAGCTGCAGTAAATGTGGCGTGATATTTATTCATTAATATGACAAATTTTGGGTAATTTTATCGAATTAATTGACAAAGTATATGGGACTGAATAGCATTTTATTTCTGGATCCTATATAAGCGAAGGTTTATTGGGCTAAAGTAGTGACTGTATAAAAACCAAAGATGAGGAGGAGAGATGAAAAGGGTTTTACGCATCATAGCCTGTGCGTTTTTGCTTTTATCTATATCTGCGTGCGCAGCGGTAGAAGCCGGAAATAAAAAAATAACCGTCGCCGTGGGAATCGTGCCCGAAGCCGCATTTGTGCAAAAGGTCGCCGGTGATTTCGCGGATATCGTGACGCTGATCCCGCCCGGAAACAGTGAAGCCAATTATCAGCCAACAGCCAGCGAAATGCAGGCATTATCCAAAGCCAATGTGTATTTCACGCTGCAGGTACCAACCGAAGAAGCCAATATACTAACTAAGATAGGCGATTTTAATGCAGATATACTTGTCGTCAATTTAAGGGACGCAGCCGCTGCGGCATATCCGCTGCTGGTAGCCGGCAGCCACGTGCATGACACGAGCGTAGTTCACGGTGGAAAAACAGTGGATCCGCATATCTGGCTGTCACCAAAGCGGGCTGTTGTGATGGTACAGAAAATAGCGGACACACTGTGCTCTATCGACGAAGCGCACAGCGATACATATAAGGCAAACGCCGCCGCTTATATTGAGGAGATTAATGCGCTAGACAGCGAGATCCGGCAAAAGGTATCGGGCCTTTGCAATAAGTCGTTTCTAATATATCACGCGGCTTACGGATACTTTGCAGATGACTACGGCCTTGAAATGGTCGCGATAGAAACCAAGGGCAAACAGGCAACCGCCTCGGAGATTCAGCGTGTCATTGGCTACGCGAAGCAAAACGGTATAGACATGGTTTTTTATCAGGAAGAATTCGATGACAGCCAGGCGCAGACGGTAGCTGAGGAGATTAATGGAAGCGTTGTCAAAACGGCGCCGCTGTCGGCAGACTATATCGGCAACCTGAGGAAATTTATTGACGCGCTAATCCGTTCGGAGGGGTAATGGACAACTATATCACGTTTGACAATGTGCGGTTTTGCTATGGAGAGGTTTGTGCCATTAAGAGCGTAGTCTTTGCGCTGCAGGAAAAGACACTGACGGCATTGGTCGGCCCGAACGGCGGCGGGAAGACAACGCTGATCAAGCTGATTGCCGGCCTTATTAAGCCTGATAACGGCAATATCATCAGGCGTGACGGCATGACCGTAGGGTATGTACCGCAGATTTACCGCTTCGATTTGTCATTTCCGGTCACCGTAAAAGAATTGGTGCTGATGGGAACGCTATGCCAAAAGCCCCGGCCGTTTTTTAGGTATGGCTCTCTGCAGAATAGCGCGGCGACAGATGCTTTAAAACGCGTGGGGCTATCGGGTTATGCGCTAAGGGGCATCAGCCAGCTTTCGGGCGGCCAGCTTAGGCGCGCGGTAATTGCCCGTGCGCTCGCATCGGATGCGGATGTCATCGTACTCGACGAACCGGATGCGGGCCTTGATATTAATGCGGCACGCGAATTGTACGCAGTGCTGGGCGCGCTGAAGTCTGACAAAACGGTTATTGTCTCTAGCCATGATATCAACGCTGTGCTAAGCATTGCAGACAACGCAATATATGTGAGCAGGACAGCGCATGTGTTTTCTTCGCCAGAAAAGCTAAAAGAAAGGCTTAAAGGCGGCCTTTCATGATTGACGCGATATTTCAGTATGCATTTATGCGCAACGCTGCCCTGGCCGCATTTTTAGCGAGCATTGTGTCAGGTATTATAGGCACGGTTGCGATAGAGAAAAAGCTGATCAGTATGTCGGGCGGTATCGCACACGCTTCTTTCGGCGGCATCGGGCTTGGCTATCTGCTGGGGTTTGAGCCAATCTGGGGCGGCGTTGCATTCGCTGTGGCATCCTCCGCGCTGATCAGCAGACTACCCAAAAATGCTAGGCTCAGCCCAGACACGATGACGGGAATCCTCTGGTCGTTCGGTATGGCGCTCGGCATTTTATTTATATCGCTCGCGCCCGGATACATGCCCGATATGACGAGCTATCTGTTTGGGGACATACTGTCCGTTTCTACCGGCTCGCTGATCTATATGGCTGCGTTTACCGCAGTGGTGGCTTTGCTATTTGTCATGCTGTATAATCATTTTATACTATACCTTTTCGATAAGGAATACGCCGCGGCGCGCGGCATCAATGTACATTTGTTAGAATGGCTTATTTATATCATCATTCCGGTTGGCATCATTGTTTTGATTAAAGTTGTAGGCATCATACTGACCATTGCGCTGATGACGATCCCCGTTTCGGTCGCAAAGCTTTTCTTAAAATCCATCGGCAAGGTCATAAGGTGCTCGATTATGCTAAGCTTTGTGCTTTGTGTTGCCGGGCTTGCGGTTTCATACTGCATCAACATTCCGTCAGGCGTGTGTATTATTATCATCGGCACGGCCGTCTATCTTTTATTGCTGCTGCTTAAAAACAAAGTTCAAAAACAGCTGCACAGCCGGCGCAGGCACAGGTAGAAAGCCATCTATAAAACGCAAAAACCCGGCGGATACTGAAACCTGCCGGGTTTCGATTTAAAATAATATACGCTATGCGACGCTATAGGACATTATCGCAAACGCTATTAGAGATAGTATTGTATATGCGGACAGTGTGGCCGAAACATACGCGTTTTCCTTTTCATTATCCAAAAGTATGGGTATCACCATCGGCGGAGGGAGGATGAACAGCAGTATTACCGCCCATCTTATATACGCGTTGACGATGCCAAATGCGCTGAATACAGATAGCAGTGCTAAACAAATTGCTCCTACGAATATGACCCGTGTTAATATTAACGATATCACCGACTTGAAATTCAGGCCCTTTAGTTCAAGCTCAAATCCGACGACGAATAGTATGATCGCCGCTGTAGGGGCGGAAATAAATTCGAGCACGTACTGTACGGTTTCTCCGGCGGCCGAAGTGTAGATCAGGTTGCCAAGTCCGGTTGCTCCTATAATAACGCCGGCAAACACGGAGACGATCAGCGGTGTTGTGACCATCCTTTTTAGCGCGCCCAGCACGACGCCGTGCTTTGAGTCCCGAGACAGCAGCAGCGTCATGAATATAATGAACACAAACAGTTCCTGCCCGAGGTCAACCGTCGCAAAATAGGTCAATTTATCCGCGCCGAACAGCAAAGGATACAGCGCGAACCCCAGCATACCCGCTTCAAAACCGGTCATTAAAAAAGGCGTCGTATGCATAGGCGATCTTGTAACTCTTTTAAAGACGAACCCAAGACAAAGCAGTATGATGCAAGCTGCAAACATTACGATGGTAATGACGATGATATCGGTCCCATAGGTGGCATTGTAAAACGCCTTGAATGCCATAACAGGAATTGTGATATAGAATATGAACTTCTTTAAACCGGCAATGCCTTCTTTGTTGACGATTTTTTTCTTCTTTAATAAAACCCCGGCCGCGATCATCAAAAGAACAGGCAGAACCGTTTGCAATACACCGTATAATTTATCCATTCTTCCTCCCCATTTGCCAGATGTGTGTGCTTTGGCTATGCTGCCGACCAAATATGAAATAGTATAGCATATAAAAAGATCAATTACACCAAAAGATGATAAAATAAGCTGTTGAATTTTGGTTGAATCTCGAAACGCTCTTTCAAATTGCCGGATAAAATTATATAATGAAACAAAGCTTACTCAGTGAGAAAGGATAGAGAAACATGATCATTAGGCACCAAAAAGAGTTTGACAAGGGCTATAATCCGTTGACTTTTATGGATAGCCCGGATGACATTTCGTGCATGGATTTTGGGATCATCCGTCTTAAGGAGGGTGATGCATACCAAAACGCAGAGCCGAAAGAACGGGCTATACTGCTGATTCAGGGGCATATCGTCCTCGAATTTGAGGGCAATACGCAGGAAATAATGCGCAGCTGTTATTTAAACGAGAACCCGGTGTGCATTCATCTGCCGAAGGAGAAAAACGTAACGATCACTGCGAAAGGCATTTCTGAGCTTGCGTATCAGGCCGTTGCGAACCCGAATGCATTTGAGGCAAAGCTAATAACGCAGCAAGACTGCGTGACGGAAGAGTTCGGTAAAAACGTAATGGGAGAGACGTCTCTGAGGCGTGTGCGTACCGTTATTGACGATTCCACCGCGCCATATTCAAATCTGGTGATCGGAGAAGTTATCAACTTCCCTGGAAAATGGTCAAGTTATCCGCCGCATCACCATGTACAGCCAGAAGTATATTATTTTAGGTTCTTTCCCGAGCAGGGTTTTGGGTTTAGCTGCGAAGGTGAGGAAGTCTATAAGGTTTATGACCGTGATACCGTAGTTTTCAAAGGCGGCCTTGTGCATCCCCAAGTGGCGGCTCCCGGTTATGCGATGTACTACATCTGGATGATTCCTCATACGCCAAAAAGATGGCGCAAAGATAGAGTATTTTTGAAACAGGACGAATGGCTGCTTTCAAAAGACGCTCGCATATGGCCAGAATAAGGCATATCAGCGGCGCAGGCCTATTTACCTGTTTCGGTAAATAAGCCGTTGACATACTAGAAAACTTTGGGATATAATGCGTAAGATGTATGACAACATACCACAACTTCGGCAGGCTTCTAATCGGGCCTGCCGAAGCTTTATAAAGCTTTAAAGAAAGGGAAATGCGTATGAATATCGGATTTATCGGATTGGGGATCATGGGGAAGCCAATGTCGAAGAACCTAATCAAGGCCGGATACAAGCTGACCGTATATGATTTAAACGAGGATGCGGTCAAAGAGGTAGCCGCATTTGGGGCAGATTCCGGGAACAGCGCAAAAGACGTTGCCGAAAAGAGCCGCCTGATTATCACGATGCTACCCAATTCACCGCACGTTAAATCGGCGGTACTGGGGGCAAACGGTATTCTCGAAGGGGTAAGACCCGGCACGATACTGGTTGATATGAGTTCCATTTCTCCTCTGACTTCCAAAGAAATCTGCGAACGTGTGGAGGCAATGGGTTGCTATATGCTGGACGCGCCTGTCAGCGGCGGCGAACCTAAGGCCGTGGATGGCACGCTTTCGATCATGGTGGGCGGAAGGCAGGATATATTTGATGATGTCAAAGGCATATTGCAGGTGATGGGTGCGACAGTCGTGCGCTGCGGCGATATCGGCGCGGGCAATACCACAAAACTATCTAATCAAATCATCGTGGCATTGAACATAGCGGCGGTTAGCGAGGCGCTTATGCTTGGCAAAAAAGCGGGTGTCGACCCGGAGGCGATCTATCAGGCAATCCGCGCGGGGCTGGCAGGCAGCACCGTGATGGACGCGAAAACGCCTATGATGATCGCGGGCAATTTCAACCCGGGCTTTCGGATCGAGCTGCATATCAAAGACCTTAATAATGTCATAGAGACCGGCCACGAAGTTGGGGCGCCGCTGCCGCTAACCGCACAGGTAATGGAAATGATGCAATGGCTCAAGGCCAACGGCAAAGCGATGCAGGACCATAGCGCGATCGTTCAGTATTACGAAGAGCTGGCAGGCGAGATGGTCAGGCTGACAGATAGCAGGTAGGCGTATGGCATTTCATAGCATAGAAAAACAGAATATCAGCGACATCGTATATGAACTTTACGTTCAGTCATACATGGCCTGTCTGGGAAAAGTGCATGAGTTTGATGCAAAATATTAAGGTTGACCTCGGGCGGCTCATCACGCACGAGCTGCCGATAGATCAATGGAGAGAAGCCTTTGAGCTTATTGAACAGCGCAAAGGGCTGAAAGTCGTGCTTACGCCCATCGATTAATTATGATTTGATTAAAGTTTAGGGAAAGACGATATAACGAAAATCACAGGTGAAACAGAGTGTTTTTTAATATTAAGGTATTAGTAGAAAATAAAACATATAAAAATGAATGCTATGCGGAGCACGGGCTTTCCTTATATATTCATGCAGGCGGCAAAAGGATATTGTTTGACACCGGGTCGTCAGATCTTTTTATGTATAATGCTAATAAGATGGGCGTTGATATACGGGGGATTGATTTTACGGTGGTCAGCCATGGCCATTATGACCATACGGGAGGGATACCGGCGTTTTACTCAATCAGCGAGGATGCGCCCGTATATATCCATCACAGCGCGTTCAAAAAGACATATTCCCAGATTGCCGGCAAAGAGCTTTCAAAAAAGCATTGTGGTATTATGTGGGATCGCAAGCAATTTGATGACCGATTGATATTGACGGATGGCATTATATGGATCGACCAGAATACCGTCATTTCAGGCAGCATACCGCCAAGCGAAGGATTTGAGCCTGATATGAGGTTTTACGAAAAGGACGACAGTGGCGGCCTGGTACTTGACAAAATGGAGCACGAACAGTTTTTGGCTATCCGGGGTAAAGACGGTGTTTACCTGGTATGCGGCTGCTGCCATCTCGGCGTTTTGGCGGCTCTCGAGTACGCGAGATGCATATTCGAGGGCGAGCCAATTAGGGCATTGATCGCGGGTATGCACCTCGTGCATACCCCGGTAGAACAGATTGACGAATTAATCGATAAAATGATCGCTTTTGGCGTAAGGACGGTTGTACCGCTGCACTGCACCGGTCTTGAAGCAATAAGCCGCTTAAAGACACGGCTAAAAGAA
This sequence comes from Christensenellales bacterium, assembly GCA_050943215.1. Lineage (GTDB taxonomy): Bacteria > Bacillota > Clostridia > Christensenellales > SZUA-584 > JBMNOU01. Next base: position 24,969 of record JBMNOU010000020.1, read on the forward strand.
AACTGCATTCTGCTGAGCACCGGGGATTCTTTTGGCTGGTAATCGCATAATAAGATAGGATGTGAATAATATGAAGATTATACTGGCTCCTGATTCGTTTAAAGGGACTTTCAGTTCGATGGAAGTCATCGATATATTGGCGCAGGCGGCAAAACGCCACTTGCCTAATCCTAAGATATGCAAGCTGCCCATCGCCGATGGGGGAGAGGGAACGGTGGATGCGCTAGTGACCGCGATGGGCGGGGAATACCGCTATGCCGACGTGACCGGGCCGCTGGGAGACACCGTGCGTGCAAAATACGGTATTTTGCCCGGGGGCGCTGCCGTCATGGAGATGGCTCAGGCATCCGGCATCATGCTGCTCGGCACAGAAAAACTAAATCCGATGCGCGCGACCACCTATGGAACCGGCGAACTGCTGAAAACAATACTTGATGAGGGAATCACCCGCATCATTGTCGGTATCGGTGGAAGCGCCACCAACGACGGCGGTATTGGAGCGGCCCAGGCCCTTGGCGTATCGTTTGTGGATACGGACAGAAACGAGGCCGCATTCGGCGGAGGATCTCTTAGCGCTATTAAAGAGATCAGCCTTGAAAGAATCGATAAGCGGATAAAGGATACCGATATCACGGTAATATGCGATGTGACAAACCCTCTTACCGGACCAAACGGGGCGACAAAAGTCTTCGGACCGCAAAAGGGTGCGACACCCGAAATGCTGGAGCGTTTGGAGGCAGGCATGGTGCATTACGCGGGCCTGATTAAGGCCGTTCTTAAAATCGACGCGGACGGTATCATGGGAGGCGGTGCAGCAGGCGGCCTTGGCGCGGCGCTCTCCTGCTATTTCGGTGCAAAAATGAAGCCGGGGATACAAACGATACTAGATACCGTCGGATTCGACAGCATGCTTACAGATACGAGTCTGGTTGTAACCGGAGAAGGCCGCCTCGATGGTCAGACGGCTTTCGGCAAGGCTCCGGCCGGCATTGCGCAAAGATGCAAGGCAAAAGGCGTGCCTGTTGTTGCATTTGCCGGATGTCTTGCCGATGGGTTTGAGGCTGTTTATGATTGCGGTATCTCGGGGGTATTTTCTTGTGTTTCGCGGCTGATGGATCAAAATGAGATGGCTAAAAGGGCCGAAAAAGACCTCAAAGACGCGGCCGATCGCCTGTTCCGCCTGATCCGGATAGGAATGGAAATTAAATAGCGCTGATAATCTTATTCGATGTTGAGTTTGATAAGCCCACAACGCTCATGACAGCTGCTCTCTTTGTGCCTGTCATGAGCGATATTTTATTTTTGGTGAAACAAGTTACCTTTTATATCTTTGCTCTGCTAAAAAGTATTTATTTCAAAGTTTTTGAGACAATAAACAATGACGTTTGCAAGACACCGATTATTGACGCAGTCAATGGAGATGGATGTATGAATAAAAAAGGACTCTCCGCGTGGCATTTGATGATGATGGCGCTAGGGACCGTGATTGGCGGCTCGTTTTTTCTCGGCTCATCGGTCGCAATCAAAGCCGCAGGGCCTTCCATACTCATCGCTTTTATTCTAGGAGGGGTACTTGTTTATTTTATATTGTTCGCGCTTTCCGAAATGACCGTCGCGAATCCGGACACAGGCTCTTTCCGCACCTTCGCCGCGCAGGCATTCGGACGGGGAACCGGGTTTGTTATGGGATGGGTATATTGGACAGGTATGGTGCTGGCTATGTCAAGCGAGGCCACGGCTGTGTCTATTCTGGTGCGTGAATGGATACCGAATATTTCTTTGCCTTTGCTGGGCAGCCTCATCATTATTGGGGTAACGCTACTTAACTTACTGGGCGCGGATAAGCTCAGTAATTTGGAAAGCGGGCTTGCGGCTGTCAAACTGTTTGCGATATTCGCTTTTATCATGTTGGCCGTATTGCTGATTGCCGGTATATTAACACGCGGCAATGCTGTAGGCACAAGAATACTGACCGGCGAGCCCTTCTTGCCTGGAGGCATCCGGGGCATTGCAGGCAGTATGCTAATCGTAATGTTTACATACGCGGGATTTGAAATACTCGGTCTGGCCGCATCCGAAGCGGACCACCCCAAAGACACCATTCCAAAGGCAATACGATATACGGTGTTCACCCTCGTGGCGTTTTATATCGTAGCCATTGCTGTTCTCCTTTTGCTTATTCCAATTGCGGATATGAGAGAAGATACAAGCCCTTTTGTAGCGGCGCTGAACCGCAGCGGTATCGGCTGGGCCGGCACTGCGATGAATCTGGTGCTGATTACGGCCATTCTTTCAACAATGCTGGCGGCGATGTTCGGCCTTGGCCGGATGATGCGCTCGCTCGCTGACGAAGGCCTTGCACCCTCGTGGCTGAAAGATAAAAAAGACGTGCCGTATCGCGGCATCATTTCATCCGGATTGGCTATGCTGGCGTGTATTGGTATTGGCTTACTGGTTCCGAGGGTTTATCTGTTTCTGATCAGTTCCGGAGGTTTCGCGATATTGTTAACCTATGCCGTTATTATGGCAACGCATATCCAGTTTCGAAGAAAACACGGCTGTCCTCCCGACGGGAAATGTCAACTATGGGGGTATCCGTACACCTCGATCGTTGTTTTCGCTGTTCTGATTGGCGCCATTATCAGCATGCCGTTCATTTCGGGGCAGACATCCGGTTTGATAGCTGGCAGCATACTGGTCGTTTTTTATATCATATGCTATGCGGTTATAAAGACGCTTGCCGCCCGGCGTGTGCATTCAGCAGACCGCCGGGGTTTAAAAGGATTTCAATCGCGACTTTCAGCAGAAACTTCTGACGAACTGTCTCAAATCAAAGACAAGAAAAAAAATAAACATGATTAGTACTTGAACCGTCATTTCTCTTACACAAAACGAAAAGAGCTGCTTGAAAATCAAGCAGCTCTTTTCAAACTTTTCCCATTGATGTCATACAAAGATGCTCTTTCCTGATGTCATACCCTAGATGCTCTTTCCTGATGCCATACCCAAGATGCTCTTTCCTGATGCCATACCCAAGATGCTCTTTCCTAATGTCATACCCAAGGTGCATAATATTATGTCTGCCCATGATGTCAGATGGTGCCGAAGGTGGGACTTGAACCCACACATGGTTGCCCATACAGGATTTTGAATCCAGCGCGTCTGCCAATTCCACCACTTCGGCGTAACTTATCAGCCTTTGTTAATATAGCATATTCATTATTTTGAGTCAATATGGCCAGGCTAATTTTCGGAAAAACATTGGGATGGTTCGTCTATTTCATTGTCGCATCAGGTGTCTTAAAAAGGGATGAGTTCACAAACAAATTGACATACGACCAAAATTTCTTATAATTAT
>JBMNOU010000097.1:0-5627 GCA_050943215.1 Christensenellales bacterium
GATGGATCTCAGAGAGATCGCGAAAATGGCGGGAATTAAGTCTGTTACTAAATACAGAAAAGGCGAGCTGCTTGATATGCTCTATGATCTTGACCGAAAAGCGAAAATGGATCAGGAGCAAGAGGTGGAAGAGTCAAATATTCCCTTATATCAGCAAGATATCATAGAAAAGCGCGAACAAGAAGAACCGGATATAATTTCTGAATGCGGAGAATCTGACCAAGAAGAAAGACCACAAAAAGGCGATGAAAAAAAGATCATTGAATATGTCATGGGCAACGACGCCGTAAATGAGCTTCTCAATAAGGGAGATTGTGGCGATGCGATCGGGATACTCGAAGTATTACCCGAAGGCTATGGTTTTCTGCGCAGCGAAAATTATCTGCCCGGCAACAAAGATGTTTACGTTTCAATGGCCCAGATCAGAAAATTCAACTTAAAGACAGGCGATAAGGTAACAGGAAAAACAAGGCCCGCAAAGGATGCCGAAAAGCTAAATGCGCTGCTGTATATCGAGCAAGTTAACGATGACGCTGTTGAAAAATGTTTAAAGAGAAAGCCTTTTGAAGAACTGACACCTATACATCCTCAAGAACGCTTTACGCTTGAGAGACCAGATGCAACAAAGGATTTGGCCATTCGGCTTATCGATCTGATTGCGCCAATTGGTAAAGGGCAAAGGGGTCTGGTCGTATCGCCGCCCAAAGCGGGTAAAACGATCATGCTTAAAAAGATTGCTAACAGCATTACAACAAACTATCCTGAAGTTTCCCTCATCGTGCTTTTAATAGACGAACGTCCCGAAGAGGTAACGGACATGCAGCGTTCAATTAATGGCGAGGTTGTGTATTCCACCTTTGATGAGAAACCGGAAAATCATACCCGCGTGTCCGAAATGGTAATAGAGCGTGCCAAGCGGCTTGTAGAGCAGGGAAAGGACGTTGTAGTGCTACTCGATAGCATCACGCGTCTGGCACGCGCATATAACCTGATTATTCCGCCAACAGGCCGGACTCTCTCGGGCGGTCTTGATCCGGGATCTTTATACAAACCAAAACGGTTCTTCGGAGCGGCGCGCAATATCGAGTTTGGCGGCAGCCTCACCATCATTGCCACGGCTTTGATTGATACCGGCTCAAGGATGGATGAGATTATATATGAAGAGTTCAAAGGAACGGGCAATATGGAAATACACCTTGATCGGCGTTTGTCCGAAAAACGCATATTCCCTGCTATTGATCTGCATAAATCAAGCACCAGGAGAGAAGAGCTGCTGTTGTCAAAAAAAGAACTCGATGGCATCTGGACGATACGAAAGGTAATGGCAAACGGAAATACGGCGGATGTAACAGAGCAGCTTATTGGCATGCTTGTAAAAACACAGACAAACAATGATTTCCTTGAGAAGCTAAAAAATTGGATCAGTGTCTGGGATAAAGAAGGATATAATTTCGCACCAAAGCAAAGATTCTAAGGATATTGAATAATGTGGGGAAACGCCTCGTTAACCGATAAGGAACATCTGTATAATAAAGTTGTTTATGTTTATTTTTGTTTCTTTTCAATGTTTATTGCAGAAAGTTTCTCCATAAACACCATATATGGCGCCGCTTTATACTTTTCATTTTCCGCGTTATTGAGGATGGTAAGATTAAGGACAAAAATCAGTGATTACTGTCCTTCGGATTGGGTTAAAATACCAGTCATCTTATTTTTTTTGCTTTCAATAATATATATCATTATCCTTTATTCTTTTTTATTCATATATCAGCATATGGCTTATGTAATTATCATTATTGCGCTGCCGTTAGTAGAAAGAGAGATAGAAAACGTATTACTGCGCGAGCGCTTTAAATCTAAATCGTTGGAGAAACTGGATATAATAAAAATAATTTTGCCAATAGAGCTGATATTCACGGCAGTCACAGGTCTGATATCGCTGTTGGCGGGGCTACGCGTTTTTATCGTCGTGTTTATCGGCATGGTAATCGGTATGGGATTTAATTTTTTCCGTCAGTATGAATTCGCAAATAAACGAGCTGGGTTTCTTTTTGCTGGCATAATACCGAAAAGCGTAAAGAAAATCAGAAGCGCGAAGCTTTACGATGGAATGGTCATCACGTCGGGTGTTGCTTTTAACATATTTGCTTTTACGTACATGCTGTTTATTATGTATTCGGGAATACATAAATTCTTCTTCGATTTTTTTATCGTTTTCGGGGGACTGTCTCTTATATTTACGGCCACTTATCTAAGTACTTTCAAAATTGTTAATTCGCCATTAATACAAAAGATTGGCAAGAATGCGGCTTTTGTACTTGGCACAGCCATTTCAATATTTGCTGTTTATGTATTTAGGGATAGCTGGTTTCATGGTGCGCTGGCGATTTCTATTCAGACTGTGCTGCTACTAGCAGGGCTGGTTTTGCAGATGACGGCGACTCTGGGGCTTAAGGAAGATGTACTGCTTGTGTTTAAGCTTTATGACCCAAAAACAGACGATAAAGCGCTAAGTGAGAGGGCTGCACGTCTTGAGGTACTGACGGTAGTGATATCCGAGGCCGTTTTTCTGGCGGTTCTTCTGATATTGATATCCAATCCGGTGTTTTATTTGATGAATGTTAGTGACTATATAATTTATGCGCCATACATTGGAAGCAGCGTAATGGTTATCCCCACCATGTTTCTCTTTATATCTCTTGTGTATTCCATCAAACAGCCTCTGACAAAAAAATTCGGCCAGAAACTAAAGACATATGTCGATATGACCAACCGGGGCAAGCATAACCCAGATATGGAAAAAAGGCTCTACAACGTGCTGATAAAAAAATATAAAAAGCGCATTGGCGTTTACATAATTAGGGCATTTCTTAAATCCGTTATGTACCATGCGATAACTGGAAAAGAGCATGTCGATGATCTGCCCGGGATCTTTGTATTTAACCATGGTGAATTTTACGGGCCGGTTGCCGCCGTTGTCTTTTTGCCGTACGCGATAAGGCCATGGATCTTGCATAAGATGATTGACAAAAATGAGATAACAAGGCATATATACGATGGGACTTTTAGCAAGATTAAAGGCCTGCCAGAATTTATCAAAAAACTGATCGCCCGAACAATAAGTCCAATAATCGTCTGGGCGCTTCGTTCGTTTGACCCAATCCCGGTTTATAGAGGTACGGCACGAACAGTTATAAAAACTTTCTTGCTGTCCATTGAATGTCTGAACGCCGGGGACAGTATTTTGCTTTTCCCTGAGAATCCAGATGAAGAGTATGAGGAAAAAATCAGCCCGTTTTATACGGGTTTCGCGAATCTCGGCAGGATGTATTACAAAAAAACGGGTGAAAGTGTTACTTTCTATCCAGTATATGCCAGTAAACGAAACCGAATACTCAGTATTGGTAAAGGGGTTAAATTTAACCCGGATAACGGGAGAAAAGAAAGGGATCGTATCGTTATTACGCTGGAGCAGAGAATGCGCGATATGCAAACCAAAGACGATATTTAACTATCCTTGGATCCCCTGGTAACTGAATGCTCTATAAGCCTTTGACCAAGCGGCAACGGTATTGTCTTTCCCAGAGATACGTTGGTAATAAAATCTTCGAACTGTCCCTCATTACCGCCGGCTACACATATGCGTGCCACAACGTCGTCTGAAAATAGAATATTGTCTATGATATAGCCTGCTTCGCTTAAGCTTTTTTCAGCCCTGGCCCATGTGGCGTATGAAAATCTGCATTCATAAATACTGCCCGGTATAAGCGTAACCTTTTGAGCCGCGTCGAGCGTATCTGACGTGCTCTTTGTGTATGCCCGGACAAGTCCACCGGACCCAAGGAGCGTACCGCCAAAATAACGTGTACAGATCACCAGCACATCGGACAACCCTAAGCTTTTTATCACCTCAAGCATTGGCAGACCTGCGGTACCCTGAGGTTCGCCGTCATCTGAATAACGCATCTGACCGTTTTCCAATCGAAACGCATAACAGTGATGCGTTGCGTTATAATATTGTTTTCTCCGCTGCATGAGTATGGTCTGTGCCTGCTGTTCATCATCTATCCGGCAGGCCAGACCCAAAAAACGTGATTTTTTGATAATGATGCTCGTTTCAGAAGTGCCTTTGAGCGTGATCATCTTTTATAAACCACTCTGTGAAATACTTTCTTACCTTTTTTTATCAGCATCTGATTGTTATCAAAGCACGAATCAGTGATAGGCATGAATTCATCCGAAACTTTTTCGCCATTGATGGATACGCCGCCCTGTTTTATCAACCGCCTGCCTTCACCTTTGGATGAGGTAAGCCCTATGGTCTGCATCAGGTCGATTAGCATTAGATCGGATATTTCGGTGATAACTGTCTCGGGTACGGCACCGTCTTGTTCACCGCCCGAGAAGAGCGCTTCTGCTGCTGCCTTAGCCTTGTCTGCTTCTTCTGCGCCGTGTACCTGACGTGTTACAGCGTGTGCCAGTGCGATTTTTGCCTCATTAATACGTTCATCATGAAATCTGCAAAGTTCTTTTATTTTATCCATCGGTAAAAAGGTCAACAAAGACAGGCATGTTTCGACATCGCTGTCGGCCACGTTCCGCCAGTACTGGTAGAAATCATATGGTGATGTCTTTTGCGCATCAAGCCATACCGCGCCTTTTTCTGTTTTACCCATCTTGCGTCCGTCACTTGTTAACAAAAGAGAAAAAGTCATACCGAATGCTTCTTTACGTTCTTTTCTCCTGATAAGATCTGCACCTGCGAGGATATTCGACCATTGGTCGTCTCCTCCCAGCTGCAGCTTGCAATCAAATTGCCTGTTGAGTACCAAAAAATCGTAAGCTTGCATTAGCATATAGTTAAATTCGAAAAATGTCAGCCCTTTCTCCATTCGGCTCTTATAGCACTCGGCTGTCAGCATCTTGTTAACGGAAAAGTGGACGCCGATGTCTCGTAAGAATGAAATATAGTTAAGGCTCAACAGCCAGTCTGCATTATTAATCATAACTGCTTTACCTTCGCCAAAATCCAAAAACCGGCTAATTTGCTTTTTAAAAGCATCCGCGTTTGCCTCTATGTTCTGCTTTGTAAGCATTCTGCGCAGGTCCGCCTTGCCGGATGGATCACCTATCATTGTCGTTCCGCCGCCGATCAGTGCAATAGGCCTATGACCAGCCTGCTGCATGTGCGCCATAGCCATCAGCTGGACATAATGCCCCACATGAAGGCTATCCGCCGTTGCATCGAAACCAATATAAAACGTGATAGGCTCTTTTTTTAGCAGATCAGCAAGCCCATCGTGCGTTACCTGTTTAATAAACCCTCTTTCTTTCAGTACATCATATACGTTTGACATAAAACTCTCCTCATCCGTTGTTCGTATAGTATTATATCGGTAAAATTAACGTGTTGCAAATATGTTTTTTGTATTTAATGTGTTTATAAAAAAAGGTGGGAAAAATGGGTAAAGATAGGAAGTTAATGCTGGACAAGTCAATATATATCTGATATAATATAATAATTAAGAAGAGTATTGGATAGTTCCATTTATTTATTTTTGTTGTTTCTTTAAGTATTATCAGACATCGGAAAAACATCCTATTTCCGTTAATTGTTATGATACCGT
>JBMNOU010000021.1:0-27702 GCA_050943215.1 Christensenellales bacterium
GAAAATATTCGCTTCTATTATTTTGGGATATGCAATTTTTTTCGCATTATTTTGCCATGACTTCGGACAAAATAAATAAAAGAAACGCTTTGAGGTATCATAGTTGATGGTTAACAAAAATGTATATAAAAAAGGCAAACATCTAAAAATTACAAACAGCGGCCCTCTTTGCGGCACGTGTGATGTCAGCACATCAAAAAATGCTGTGCTGCCTATATTAGCTGCTTCACTATTAACCCAGGAACCGGTTGTTATCCGTAAAATTCCCAAAATTGATGATGTTAACAACATGATCTCTTTATTAAAAACTTTTGGCGCTGAAGTAAAGTTTACTGACGATACCCTTACAATATGCACAAAAACAATATTGACCACATCACCGAATGAGCACATGGTAGGCAAACTCCGGGCGTCTTTTTTATTTATGGGCCCGCTTTTGGCAAGAGAAGGCTGTGTTACTATGCCTTTGCCCGGAGGATGCAGGATCGGTTTAAGGCCGATCGACCTGCATATAAAAGGATTTAAGGCACTAGGGGCAAAAGCTATTACTGCTTACGGGCATGTCATAACATGGCGAAGTGAGCTTGTTGGAAATACTATTTATCTTGACTACCCTTCTGTGGGGGCGACTGAGAATGTTCTGATGGCGGCATGCCTGGCTAAAGGCATAACAACGATCGTGGGTGCCGCAGCAGAACCCGAAGTCACCGATCTTATCAGGTTTTTGGTATCGATGGGCGCAAATATCAGCATGGGGGCAAACCGCATAACGATAGTCGGAACCCGAGAACTCAGCGGCACGGATTACACACCAATACCCGATAGAATCGAAGCGGGCACCTTAATGCTAGCTGCTGCCGTAACAGGTGGTGATGTTTGTCTGAACCGGGCAAATGTTGAACACTTAAAACCTGTCAGCTTAAAGCTTGTGGAAGCGGGAACCGAAATTTTCCCGTATCCTGAAGGGCTTCGGATTGTCGGCAAGGGTGTTCGACCGCTGGATATTGTATCGTCCCCATATCCTGGGTTTCCGACGGATATGCAGGCCCCGTTTATGGCGGCGTGCTGTGCTGCGAAGGGTATTAGCACTGTCAATGAAACGGTATTTGAAAATAGGTTTCTTCATGTTGCCGAGCTAAAAAAAATGGGTGCCGACATCGAGGTTGCCGGAAATATCGCTGTCGTTACCGGTACAGGAAGGCTCAGCGGCGCAGAAGTATGCGCAACCGATCTGCGTGCGGGTGCGGCTTTGTGCATTGCTGGTCTAATTGCGCAGGAAGAGACAATCATTAATGATATCTATCACTTAGACAGAGGTTATGATGATTTGGAGGGTAAATTTAAAAAACTCGGCGCACGTATAGAGAGGATGTAATATTAGTGCTGTTGCTTAAATAAACTGCATATTGGAGGTGTGCGCGTGAAAAGAAGAAGGCGGCAGTTGTCAATTGAAGGTATCATATTATTGATCATCATTGGTATTGTTTTGCTGGCTGTTATTTACCCGGCAGGAATAGTACTAACTAAAAAACCCGAATCATCTTCTAAAATCGAAATTGATATTAACCATGCAGAATACGTTAATGTTTATCATGAAGGCCAGATCGAAAAAATGAAGCTGGAAGAATATCTGATCGGAGTCGTTGCAGCGGAAATGCCAGCCTCATATATGATTGAGGCGCTCAAAGCACAGGCAGTTGCTGCAAGAACGTATACGATTTATAAAAAAAACCAGGGTGGATGCTCCGTACATGCGGGTGCGGATATCTGCACGGACAGCTCGCATTGCCAGGCTTATATGACTAGGGAAAAAATGGTATCGTTTTTGGGGGACGATGCCGGTATGTACCTTGAAAAGATACAATCAGCGGTTAAAGAAACCGAGGGTAAAAAGCTTTATTATAACGGGGAAGAAATTCAGGTATTCTATCATGCCTGTTCAGGCGGTCAAACGGAAGACTGTGCCAATGTCTATACACAGTCTTTGCCATATCTAGTTGGCGTTAAGAGCAAGGGTGAAGAGGACTACTCAAACTTTTACGGAAAGATTGAGGTAAGTTTCGCAGATTTTGTCGCCGCTATGAAAGAATATTCTCCCAGTATCAATATAGACACGAATAATATAACTTTGATTATCGGTGAAATAAAGCGTTTTGATAGCGGCCGAGTTGAAAGTATAATAATAGGCAACGAGACATTTACCGGCAGAGAGATCAGAAAAATATTTTCGCTTAATTCGACAAACTTCACTGTGGAAGTTTCCGATCATATTACGTTTCGCACGATTGGTTTCGGACACGGCGTAGGTATGAGTCAATCTGGAGCCAATGCCATGGCCAAGAACGGCGTAGGATATCACGAAATACTCGTTCATTACTTTACAGGTGTTACAATAGAATAATAAAAAACTCTAATTTAATGTTTCATACCCCTATATTTTAAATACAAATTATCTCGTATCTGTATTATTTTGTTCGAAACAGGGAATTATTATAGCGTGGAGGTATGAAGCAATGAATATTAAAGACAAGATTTTCAAAAAGATCAATAAACAAAGCTTAAAACTTTTTTTTCAGAGACAAGGATTATATGTGCTGATTTTTTTGTGTATTGTTGCAGCAGGTATTACGGCAATTGTAGCATGGCCGAGGGACAACACGGATGAGCAGCAGATAAGCGATTCGGGTACCGATGCAGCCGTGATTGAAGCACCGACACTGGAAGAGGAGCTGGCAGCAAACGCAACTCAGAGCCCGTCGCCCACGCCAACCGCAGAGCCAACCGGCACGCCGATTGCAGCATCCAAGGGCAGCGGCAAAATAACGTTAAAGAAACCGGTGCAAGGACAGATTATAAACAAATTCTCTGGAGATGAGTTGGTATATTACGCTTCGTTAAACATATGGGAGACGCATAACGGCGTTGATATTAAAGGGGATAAAGGCGAATCTGTTGCAGCCGCGCTCTCGGGTACGGTATCTGAGGCTTATTCAAATGAAGCTGACGGGGGCGTTGTTGTCATTAACCATTCCGATACGGCAAAGACAGTCTATGTTGGCCTTGGTGATATCACCGTTAAAAAAGATGACAAAGTAAATTCCGGGCAGAAGATAGGAGAAATCGGAGAGTTACCTAAAGAACTTGACCTCGGATATCATGTGCATTTTGAATATATCGTAAACAATCAGTGGAAAGATCCGTCTAAGTACTTCTAAAATATAAAATCGGTAAGGGGATAATAAACAAACAGGGGCTGTTGACTCCTGTTTGTTATTGCCTAATTAGCGTGTCTGCCGGCTGCTCAAAAATTGAGCTATAATCTTCGGTTGATTCGGGTTTTGTCGTCCGTATCGGCGTAGGCGTTTCTGTCGGGCTTGATGTCGTTAAAACGGCGGCTGACACAGTGACGACTGGTGCCTCGGCCGAGATATCTTTGCCCGGCTGAGTAAGCATCAATATGCAAAAGATAATGAACCCGGCTACGATGACAGATCCGGCGGCAATAACGCCAGCAGCCAGCCATTTTCTGCTTCGCTGCTTTTGATATCCGTAATCTTCGTCATAACTGTCTAAATCTTTGTCATACTTGTTATCTGAATGGTCATGGTATTTATCGATTCCGACAATTTTTTTGTATGCCGGTATATCGATTGTGATACTTGATATTGCTGTATCGTTTGTATCTCTAGCAGTTCCTAGAACCGTACCGCATCTTTTGCACACGATTGCACCGTCTTTATTAAATAATCTGCATTGGTCGCAAATCATACATTCCTCCGGAATATAGATAATATCAAAAATATTTTTTATCGAATAATATTCGTTTTCATGTACTCGCGCAATACGGTGGGTACATCGACACTGCCGTCCGGATTCTGATAGTTTTCGAGAATGGCCGCGACGGTACGTCCAACAGCCAGGCCGCTTCCATTCAGCGTGTGAACGTATTCGAGTTTTTTATCACCGTTTCTTCGGTATTTAATATTTGCCCGCCGCGCTTGAAAATCAAGGAAGTTAGAGCAAGAGGATATCTCCACATAACGGCTGTAGCTTGGCATCCATACCTCAAGGTCATATGTTTTTGCTGAAGAGAAACCAAGATCTCCAGTACAGAGTTTGACAACGCGGTAGGGAAGTTCCAGCTTTTTGAGAATTCTTTCGGCATCTTCGATTAGGCTTATAAGCTCGGCTTCGGAATCTTCAGGACACGTAAACTTAACGAGCTCGACCTTGTTGAATTGGTGCTGACGTATAAGGCCGCGTGTGTCTCTTCCTGCGCTTCCCGCTTCTGCCCGAAAGCATGCACTGTATGCTGCATGATATACGGGAAGATCGCTGATGACGCTGTCACGGTACATATTTGTCACAGGCACTTCTGCTGTGGGCACAAGGAAATAGTCAGTATTATTGATGCTGAACGCATCTTCTTCGAATTTGGGCAGTTGGCCTGTTCCCTGCATTGATGAGCGGTGAACCATAAACGGAGGAAAAACTTCGGTATAGCGGCCGCTAAGCGTATGTGTGTCGAGCATGAAGCTGATTAGTGCGCGCTCTAGGCGGCTTCCCAAGCCTTTGTAGAACGTAAACCTCGTACCCGTTACCTTTGCCGCGGTCTCAAAATCGAGAATTCCAAGCGCGGTACCGATGTCCCAATGCGCCAGAGGGGTAAACGCAAACGATCTTGGTTCTCCCCATTTTTTAATTTCCTGATTGTCCTCCTCGTTTGCGCCTGAAGGGACATCATCAAGCGGTATATTAGGTGTTGATAACAGTATATCCGTTATTTCACCATCAATGATCGCGAGATCCGTATCAATGGCTTTTATTTCATCGGCCACCTGTTTCATTTCTAGTAAAAGCGGCTCTGTGTCATATCCAGATTTTTTCATTGCGGGTATCTTTTTGGAAACATCGTTGCGCCGCGCTTTTAATGTCTCTGTCTTGACAATGAGGCTTCTTCTTTTTTCATCAAGCGCCAGTATCTTTTCAACAACGCCTGTAACGCCCCGCTTGTGAAGGCCGCTGCTAACTTCTTCAGGATGGCTGCGAATTCTCTTTATATCCAGCATATCTACCTCTGTTCATATAATTTTAACTACTATTATCGCACAAATGTATTTGATGGACAATATTAATGCCACACTTTTTACCATTTATACGTTATGTAAAAAGGGCAGCTATTCTGCCCGCTTGAATGCTTTGTGATTTCTACATTCTTTCCGGCGCACCCACCCCGATCAGCGAAAGCCCGGTTTTAATCACCGTTTTAACACAATGCGCCATTAGCAGCCTTGCCGCTGTTTTCGGTGTGTTCTGTGTAATAATCCTATGCTCATAATAAAATTTATTCATCGCTTTTGCAAGCTCTACCGCATGCTTTGTGATGATAAACGGCTCGTTTTTCTCGCATGCCTTAAGTATTGTATCCGGAAAAGAATGTAATAGCTTTGCAACAGCGAACGCCTCTTTGTTATCGAGCGCGGAATAATCCATGTTTTCGGAGGTATAATCAAAATCTGCCCGGCGCAGCAGGCTCGCACATCGGGCATACGTATACTGTACGTAAGGTCCCGTTTCACCGTCGAAATTAAGCACCCGATCAAACGAAAACGTAATGTCCTTAATCCGCGCGGAGGACAGCGTGTCAAAAACAACGGCCCCAATGCCCACCGTCTTTGCAACGTCTTCTTTGTTTTCAAGATCGGGTGATTTCTGCTGAATAATCGCAAGCGTTTTTTCAACGGCTTTGTCGAGCACATCCTGCAGAAAGACCACTTTGCCTTTCCGTGTGGATAGCGTGCCGCCTTCCAGAGAAACCATACCGAACGCAACATGTTCCAGATCTTTTGCCCATTCATGGCCCATTAGCTCGATAACTTTGAACCATTGTTTAAAATGCAGGTTTTGCTGATATGCGACCACATAAAGGCATTTATAAAAATCGTATGTCTTTTTTCTATAAAACGCGGCCGCTAAATCTCTTGTGGCATATAGTGTTGCCCCATCGGATTTGAGGATAATACATGGCGGCAGGTCAAACATATCCAGTTTAACGATATACGCACCGTCGGAAAGTTCAAGAAGGTTTTTTTCAGCCAGTTCGTCGATTACGGGCTGCATCTTGTCGTTATAAAAACTCTCGCCGGCATAACTGTCAAACGTTACCCCCAGCATGTCGTATATCACGCTGACCTCTTTTAAAGTCATCTCTTTGAACCAATTAAAGATGCTGAGCGCTTCCTCATCGCCGTCCTCAATTTTTTTAAACCATAAGCGCCCTTGCTCGTTGAGGCTGTCGTCCTCTTCAGCTTCCTCATGGAATCGGACATACAAATCAAGCATCGCGGAAATTGAATTTTTTTCTATGTCCTCTTTTTCCCCCCATTTTTTATAGGCTGTTATCAGCTTTCCAAACTGTGTGCCCCAATCGCCAAGATGATTGATACCCACCGGGTTATAGCCTAAAAACTTATAGATCTTATAAAGAGAACTGCCGATAACCGTCGTTGAGAGATGACCGATATGAAACGGTTTTGCGATATTAATGGATGAATAGTCGATGCAGACCGTGCGGCCGCCTCCCAGATCACTGCTGCCGAATGTGCTGCCTTGATTGTGCACATCATTAAGGATATCGCTTATAAACTGCTGTTTGTTAAGAAAAAAGTTGATATAAGCGCCCATGACTTGTTTTTCCGAGATAAATTGAGGCGACTTTATTTTTTCGCAAATATCCGCGGCAATGGCTGCCGGCGCTTTTTTTAAACGCTTTGCCAGGCGAAAACAGGGTAATGCGTAATCTCCCAATTCCGGATCGGCGGGGATCTCAATCAAAGGCAGAATATCCTCTGCCAAAATATCCGCGGCATCCGCAGCCGCTGCAGCCAGCTCTTTTTTGTAGTCCATTTATTATGCCTTTCGTAACGATTATCATTAGAAAATATACCACACGTTAGATTGTTTATCAACTTTTGCGCAAAATAAAAATCCGCCTGTGAGACAAGCGGATTAAAAAATGGATCTTTAACGTTCTTCTCTGAAATACGCGTTGCCAAGGTTTCCCGGAGGCGGGTTTTTACGTGATTTTCTAATGGATATGAAAATCAGCACGATAATGGTAACGAAATATGGTAGCATGTCTACAAATTGAGTTGGTATATTGACGCCCAGCTTCTGAAATTGAAACCCGATAATCTTAAGCCCGCCAAATACATATGCGCCAATGATCGCGCGCATCGGGTTCCATACCGCGAAAATGACCAGTGCGACGGCAATCCAGCCCATACCGCCTGTAATTCCCGGCTGCCAGGTGGGGCTGTAATAGATCGACAGATAGGCTCCCGCAATACCCGAAAGCATGCCGCCAACGCATATATGCGCGTACTTATTAGCATTGACGCTGATGCCGGACGCGTCGGCCGATGCCGGGTTTTCTCCGACGGCTCTTGCTCGTAGCCCTCCGGATGTATTGTATAAATATAACCACATGAGAACCGCAATGGCGTAACCGAAATAGACGAGTATGCTCTGACTAAAAAATGCACCCAGAATGGGAATATCGCCAAGAACGGGTATTCTGAGTGGCATGTATACGGCAGTTACCGCGGTAGACAGCGTTGTGCCTGTAAGCGATTTTCCGATGAAATCCGCTACTCCCGATCCGAATATCGTCAGAGACAAACCTGTCACGACCTGATTGGCCCGAAGCGAAACCGTTAGAAAAGCGTAAATCAATGCGCCCGCACCGCCTGCGGCCATGCCTGCCAGCAATGCGAAAATCGGGTTTGCTGATGCCATACCGGCGACAAACGAAAAGGACGCGCCAAGGAGCATCATACCTTCAACACCAAGGTTAAGATTGCCGACTTTCTCAGTTAGTATTTCGCCCAGCGTAGCAAACAGCAGCGGTGTACCCGAAGCGATGGTGGCAATCAGAAAAGCTGTGATATCGTTCATTCTGCGTCCCTCCCTTCAACCGATGCTTTGCCAAAAATGACTTTATACCGCATAAAGAACTCGCAGCCGAGTACGAACAAAAGGATCAACCCTTGGAACACTTTGGCGGCTGCGTTTGGAATATTATACGCTGTTTGTATAAATTCGCCTCCCTGAATCAGAGCCGCAAAAAGCACGCAGACGATACCGGTGGCAATCGGATTCAGCCTTGCGAGCCAAGCGGTGATGATCGCCGTATATCCATACCCGGCGGAGAGACTGACATTAAGCGTTCTTTCTACACCTGTAGCCTGTATCATGCCCGTTAGTCCGGCTAGCGCACCGCCCATGCACACGGTCAAAACCATGGTTCTGGGAACGTTGATTCCTGCGTAACGGGCGGTATCTATAGATTCTCCGATAACCTTTATTCTATAACCCGCTTTACTCCTGTCCACAAAGAAGTACATTACTACAATGAGTACAAGCGCGACGATCCAACCGATATTGACGCCTAAAACGCGGGGGAGCAGTACTTTTGTGTCAAACATGGCAATCTTTGAAAAACCGGATGCGTTTGGATCCTTCCAAGGACCATGCTGCAGGTATTCAATAAATTTGAGCGCAACATAGTTAAACATCAGCGTAACAAGCGTTTCGTTGGTGCCCCATTTGACTTTGAACAACGCCGGTATCGCCGCCCATAACGCGCCGGCGATCAGTGCCGATGCGATCATCGCCAAATATAAAAGCCCGAGAGGCCAATCCGCGTGAAAAAGGGCAAAATACGATGCGGCAAACGCACCCATACAGATTTGACCTTCTGCGCCGATGTTCCAGAATTTCATTCTGAACGCCAGTGAAATGCCAAGAGATGTAATGACAAGCGGTATAGCGAATTCGATGGTTTCTACGATGCGTTTGGTTGTGCCGAATGCGCCTTCGACAAGCGATGCCAGCGATGAAAACGGGTTATAGCCCGCAACCGCCAAAAACAAAGCGCCTGTAATTAGAGCAAAAAGAACCCCGCCTATACGTATCAGAAAAGATTTTCTTCCGCTTAAATTATCCCGAATGATGATCCTCATGTCGTTGTCTCCATTTTTTGTCCTGTCATCATGAATCCCAGAGCAGTTTTTGTTGTCTTTTCCGCATCCACGATGCCCGTGACGCTGCCGTTGCATAGCACCAGTACTCTGTCGCAGAGCTGCAATATTACATCCAGATCTTCGCCTACAAAAATGATGCCCGCACCGCTGCTTTTTCTTGCGTTTAGCAGATCGTATATTTGCATTGATGCGCCTATATCAAGGCCGCGGACAGGGTATGCCGTTATTAAAAGCTTTGGGCTTGATTTGAGTTCCCGTCCGACAAGCACCTTTTGTATATTGCCCCCCGAAAGCCGGCTGACCTGAAAATTGATCCCCGGCGTGTCTATGCTGAGCTGCCCGACAACCTCTTTGGCCATTTTTTCGTAAGGAACACGGTTAATGAACGTTCCAGGCTGCACATTATGGTCTTTGAGCATCATGTTTTCGGTAATTGTCATACCGGCCACAAGCCCCATGCCCAGCCGGTCTTCCGGAACAAAGCTCATCGATATGCCGCGCCTTATAATATCAATCGGACGCATGCAAAGAAGGTCTTCTCCCATAAAATCAATGTGGCCGCTTGTGACGGGATGTAGCCCCGCCAGTGCCTCGCAAAGCTGTTTTTGTCCGCTCCCAGAAACGCCCGCTATACCGAGTATCTCTCCCGCAAAAACGTCAAACGAAACATCATTAAGCGCCGGTGCACCGTCCGGATCCTCTGCACTTAGTGACGAAACAGACAGCATTTTTTTGCCACGGGTGGCTTTGGGGCGGCTGATCGATAGGTCGACGTCTTTTCCGACAACATGGTGTACAAGCTCGGATTCATTGGTATCCTTTGTGTTGACGGTTGTGACAAACATGCCTTTGCGCAGGATGGTTACCCTGTCTGTCACGGCCATAATTTCATTCAGCTTGTGTGTGATAAAAATAATCGACTTTCCTGCGTCGCGCATCGAGCGCATAATAGAAAAAAGCGTTTCGGTCTCCTGCGGCGTTAGCACCGCAGTGGGCTCGTCAAGGATAAGGATATCCGCCCCTTTATATAGAACTTTGATGATCTCGACAGCTTGTTTTTGCCCTATCGGCATGTCTTTGACGTATTGGCCGGGATCGATGCTAAAACCATAGCTCGAGGCGATCTGCGTTATCTCTTTTGTTTTTTTGGATGATCTTGTCCAAAATCCTTTTATGTTGCCAAGGATAATATTATCGAGTGCAGTAAAGGCTTCGGCAAGCTTAAAGTGCTGGTGGATCATGCCGATACCATGAGAAATGGCAACGCTGGGGGATGTGATCTCGACTGGTTTTCCATGTACAAATATTTCTCCGGCGTCTGGACGGTAAAGTCCGGAGAGAATGTTCATCAGCGTGCTTTTACCCGATCCGTTTTCACCGAGCACAGCATGGATTTCTCCCTTTTTAAGAGAGAAATCCACATTGTTATTCGCAATTACGGAACCAAATTTTTTTGTAATGCCTTTCATCAAGACAATCTGGGTTATATCCATGCTTGTCCCGCTGGCGGTTATTTAACAGATCCGATGACGTTTTCGTTGAGCCAGTCCATGGAAAGGAGCTGCTCATCAGTCAACACCTCGTCCTTTTGCGCGACGGTGTTGCCCTGGTTGTCAGTCAGCGGGCCTGTAAACACATCCCAATCTTCGCTTAAAAGTTTTGTTTTATATTCGTCTACCTTTGCCTGAGCGTCTTTTGGCGCAATGTCGGTTAGAACAACGGCAACAACGCCATCCGACATTGGGCCCCAATAGTTTTCACCTGCGAACGTACCATCCATGATAGACTGCACAACGCTCACGTAGTATGGGCCCCAGTTCCATACTGCAGACGCTACGTTGGCGTTGGGTGCCGACGAAGACATATCACAGTGATAGCCGATGGAATACACTCCCGCTTCTTCAGCAGCCTGCTGAGGGCTTGTTGCGTCCTGATGCTGTGCAATTACATCGCATCCATCCGTGATCAGCGCATTCGCAGCTTCTTTTGCTTTTGTTGCATCGACCCAGTCGCTTGTCCAAAGGACTTCAACCGTTGCGTTAGGATTAACCGCCTGTACACCAAGTGCGAATGCGTTAAGCCCGCGGACAACCTCCGGTATCGCGAAAGCGGCTACATAGCCGATCTTGTCCGACTTTGTTGTCATACCGGCAACAAGACCCGACAGAAAACGCGCCTGATATATTCTGCCAAAATAGTTGACAAAATTGGTCCCGTTGGATTTATATCCGCTGCAATGCAGGAAGATGACATCCGGATATTCGTCAGCCATGGCTTCCATGTAGTCCATATAACCAAAAGAACAGCCGAATATGACGTTACAGCCCTGGTCGACCATGTTTGCAATAACATTTTCTATTTCAGAACTTTCAGGAACCAGCTCTTTTACAACAGTTTCAATACCAAGCTGTTCTTCAAGATATTTTCTACCGTTGTCGTGTGATGTGGAAAATCCGCCATCATCCGCAGGTCCGATATAGATAAAGCCGGCTTTGACACTCGTTGTCTCGCCTCTACCCACGGCTGCGCCGCCATCATTTTTTCCGCAACCTATTAGCGAAATACCCAATACCATTACAATTGCCAAAAAAATGGCCAAACTTTTCTTCATATACTTTCTCCTTTTGAAGTATAAATTTTTATGCCTTATTAAACCATAATATCCGGCGTATTACAATACTTTTTAAGCATGCCCCATTATTTTACACCCTGATCCTTAAGCAAAAGTCAACAGAAGCGTTATGTTGAAGAGCGATTTTTAACTAAAACAATACCATCTTGACAACCCCTAGATATTCGCGCAGATAACAGTTTATGATAAGGTACCAGGGCGTTGGCGCAGGTATACCAAAAGCATCGATACCGTTATTTCTGGCAAGCAATACTGATCGGAATATATGATAATCGTTTGTCACTACGGCAGCTGTCATTTTCTTTCCTTGATATTGCCGCATGATTTTCGCCGAGAAAGCCATGTTGTCAGATGTATCAAAAGAATTGGATTCGGTTATAATCCGGGATTCTACGATGCCCATCGATACAAGGTAATCCCTCATTGCTTCGGCTTCGGGCAAAGGTTCCAACGGGCCCTGCCCGCCTGAAACTATGCATATGGTATCTTCATGTTCGGTAAGATAATGAAAGGCCATATCGAGCCTGTTTTTCAGCGTCAGCGAGAGCTGTCCGTTGGGGAATATGCCGCATCCCAAGACGATCACAAAATCCGCTTGCTGATCCTGTCCGCTTGGATTTGCGCTGGCGATTACGAGTGTTTCAACGGCCAAAAACGAAAGGATCCCTAGACAGACAACGATTGTTATAACTAGCCGGAGCACTTTGTTTCTGATAATATATCCCGGACGTTTTAAGCGGATAAAGCCGTACGCGATCAGCATAATGCCGGCAGAGGCAGGCAACAGTGTACCCACGCTGATGCTGGTTGAAACGGGGATAACGGTAATTGTCGCTATGATTCCGACGACACCAATGACGATTAACAAGATATGAAATGTTTTTTTTATCATAATGCTATTTTATAATCGTTCAGTTGTATTGACAACCTTTATTTGGCGGCCAAGATATAGGCGGTGTTAAACATATGGACTGCTGCAATATTTTTTAATTATTTGGTGCATTCTAAAGGATATGGTGTCGGTCACTTATGAATTTAGTATAAAGGTGAATCATAAAAAATGCTCAATACGATACTGATGGTCAGTACTTCATTTTTATTTTCATTGTTTCTGACGCCGTTTCTGATATCTCTGGCAAAAAAGAAAAACATCTATGATATTCCGGATAGCAGGAAAACCCATAAGGAGCCGACACCGCTGCTTGGCGGCCTTGCGGTTTATATTTCATCGATGATATCCATTATCATCTTTGCAGAAGCTTCAAAAATGTATGCGGTACCGATACTTGTCATTGGCGCCACGGGGGTTACCTTTATGGGGCTGATTGACGACATCATTTCATTAAGCGCAAAAAGACGGATGGTCATACTTTTCTGCATTGCTTTAATCGTTTTTTTCGGATGCATCCGGTTTTATTTTGCCGAGTTTTTGATGCTTGACGATACATTCATCAAAATATTATTTTTTATATATATTATCTTTTGGATTGTGGGCATCACAAATGCGATTAATTTCTCGGACGGCCTTGACGGTCTGGCCAGCTATTTGTCTTTGGTCTCGACAATTGCTTTTTCGATCATATTTTGTCTGCAGGGCCGGAATATGTTCATGCTACCGATCACACTGGCGCTGTTTGGTGCGATAGCCGGATTTATTCCGTATAACAGGAATCCCGCGATGGTATTCATGGGGGATGCGGGAAGCATGTTTATTGGATTTATGCTGAGCCTGCTTTCTATTACTTCCATATCGCGTGAAACAACGCTACTGTCAATAATTGTGCCGGTTTACATTCTCTTTGTGCCTATATTGGATATGTGCCTGTCCGTTCTAAGGCGGCTTGTGCTTAAACAGCCCGTCATGAAGCCTGATAATCTGCACTTTCACCATAAACTTAACGACCGCTTCAAAAATCATTTGATCGTTGTCATGATGCTTTCGCTGACACAGATTTTATTCGCTGCTATGGGTATCTATATTTTTGTTGAAAAATTGTACAGCGTCGGGTGGGTCGCCCTTGGCTCGCTGATCGCCTTTTCGGCTTTATTCACGATTCTATCCGCACTGAAAAAACGCAATAAAAACAACCCCGATACTTAGAGCGTTGCTTTCATAAAATAGATTGGAATTTGCAGTAGCTATTATTAAAAGCTAAAGATTTTCCCATGAACTAAACATTAAGCTTGTTCGCGCTAGAGAAGATTAAAAAAAGCATCTCTGCCTGGATAAATAGCCGTAAACCCTAGTTCCTCTTCGATACGCAGAAGCTGGTTATATTTAGCAACGCGGTCTGTACGTGATGGCGCGCCTGTTTTGATCTGCCCGGCGTTGACAGCCACGGATAAATCTGCAATGGTGACATCCTCTGTTTCTCCAGAACGGTGGCTGATAATGGCCATGTACCCCGCACGGTTAGCCATCTCTATCGCTTCGAGCGTTTCGGTAAGCGTTCCTATCTGGTTAACCTTGATCAATATACTGTTTGCAGTGCCTTCTCTAATACCGCGGGCGAGCCTTTCTGTATTTGTAACAAACAGATCGTCACCGACGAGCTGTACTAATTGTCCCAATTCGCCTGTTAACATATTCCACCCATGCCAGTCGTCTTCTGACAAACCGTCTTCCAGTGAAATGATCGGATATTGTTTACACAGATTAAGCCAAAAGTCAACCATTTTCTCAGTTGTTTTGGTTTTCCCTGATTTCCAGAAAAAATATTGCCCGTCATTACCATTTTCTTTGGCTGCTTCATACATTTCTGTGGCCGCGGCATCTATTGCGATCATAAAATCTTTTGGGGATTTATATCCGGCCATAGAGATTGCATCAAGTATGACTTCTATAGCCTCTTCGTTCGATTTCAAATTTGGCGAGTAACCGCCTTCGTCCCCTACAGCCGTACTGTATCCTTTTTCTTTGAGCACTTTTTTTAAATAATGGAACACCTCCGCGCTCATCTGGAGCGCCTCTTGAAAGGTTGAAGCCCCCGTTGGTATGATCATAAATTCCTGAATATCCACGCTGTTATCCGCATGCTTTCCGCCATTGATGATATTCATCATCGGCACAGGCATTTTTTTTGCGTTGCAGCCGCCTATGTATCGGTATAGCGGCAATTCACATTGTATTGCGGCAGCCTTCGCTACGGCCAGGGATACTGCCAATATTGCATTAGCACCTATATTTGATTTATTAGGCGAATTATCGGTCTCAATCATCACAGTATCAATATCAGCTTGATTTAGAGCATTCATACCGATGATTTCTTCTGCAATCGTGTCATTTACGTTATCTACCGCTTTTCTTACTCCCCGCCCCAAATAACGCTTGTTATCGCCGTCACGCAGTTCCACCGCTTCAAATTTGCCGGTAGAAGCGCCCGAAGGCACAGCCGCATGAGCCATTGCTCCGCCGGAAAGCTCAACCTGTGCTTCGACAGTGGGGTTACCCCGGCTGTCGAGTATCTCTCTTGCAAAAATATCAACGATAGTAAACGTAGGTATCACCCTTTCATAACAATAGTTTTAAAAAACAAACTTATTTACAAAACAGTATGACCAATAACACTCTTTTCAATACGGCTAAATAATGAGCAACCGAAAATACTGATCGGCCAGCATTTTATGTTGATATAAAAATCCCCCTTAAAAAGGAGGATTTTATAACTATACTTTATTTAGATGCATTTGGCTATTGCTTGCTGTCTTTTTCCCGCAGTTCGACCCGGCGAATTTTGCCGCTGATTGTTTTGGGAAGCTCGGTTACGAACTCTATCACTCTTGGGTATTTATACGGTGCCGTTACTCTTTTGACATGGTCTTGCAGTTCTTTTTTAAGCTCTTCGGTGGGTTCATAGCCTTTAGCGAGAACTACCGTGGCTTTTACCACCTGACCGCGCTCGGGGTGCGGTACGCCTGTAATAGCCGTTTCGAGTACCGCCGGATGCTCTATCAGTGCGCTTTCCACTTCGAAAGGCCCGATGCGGTATCCTGAGCTTTTTATCACGTCGTCTGTCCGCCCTACATACCAGAAATATCCGTCCTCATCTTTCCAGGCCACATCGCCGGTGTGATAGAGACCATCGTGCCAGACTCTCTGAGTAAGCGCTTCGTCCTTGTAGTAACCGAGAAACATGCCCGGAGCTACGCCATTATCCGTGCGGATAACAATCTCGCCGGTCTCTCCCCATTTGCATGGCAGACCCTGGTCATTGATAATGTCCACGTCAAACAGAGGGGAGGGTTTGCCCATTGAGCCTGGCTTTGGATCCAAAAAGAGATAGTTTGCGACAGACAACGTTGTTTCTGTCTGTCCGAACCCCTCCATCATTTGAAGCCCCGTGGCATTCTTGAACTGATAGTATACTTCTGGATTTAGCGGTTCTCCTGCAATTACGGTATATTTCAGCGCCGAGAAGTCATATTTTTTGAGATTCTCTTTGATAAAATACCGGTACATCGTCGGAGGCGCACAGAATGTCGTTACTTTGTTATCGCAGATCGCAGCGAGTACCTCGTGCGGAATAAATTTCTCATGGTCGTGCACGAATATAGCGGTTTCTCCCAGCCATTGGCCATAAAGCTTGCCCCATACGGATTTTGCCCAGCCGGTATCGGAAATCGTCAGATGTAACCCGTTTGGGTCGACGTTCTGCCAGAAAACTGCAGTCGGTATATGCCCCAAAGGGTATGTATATGAATGAATGACCATTTTGGGCATGCCTGTGGTGCCCGAGGTAAAATAAAGCAGCATAGTATCATTATTTTCAGGCAATTCGTCAGGCTTTTCAAATTCACTGCTTGCCTGTGCCACGCCTGCGGAATAATCAAGCCAGCCTTCCCGCTTGCCCAGCAGGGCCTTTAACTTAAGCGAGGGCATATCTTTTGCCATCTCTACCTGTTCTTTAACACCGCCTTCGTTTGTGCATACGATCATGTTTATTTCTGCAGCGTTCACACGGTACTCTATATCTTTTTTAGTCAGCAGATGTGTGGCCGGTATCGTAATCGCACCAATCTTGTGCAACGCCATGATGGTATACCAAAATTCATAATGTCTCTTTAAGATGAGCATTACTTTATCGCCCTTTTTAATGCCGAGGGATAGAAAATAATTGGCTGCTTTGTTGCTTAGTTTTTGAATATCGGCAAACGAAAAGATCTTTTTCGTACCGTTCTCATGAACCCAGATAAGCGCTGTTTTTTGCGGTTTCTGCTTTGCGAGTGCATCAAGCACGTCATATGCAAAATTGAAATGTTCGGGCACATTTATTTTAAAGTTTTGCTTAAAATCCTCATACGAATCGTAATCGGCTCTTACATATTTCTCAAATATTCTCATGATAGACCTCTTCTTTTATTTGGCTATAATCGCAAGAAAACGGCAAGTGCCTCCTTGCGCCTGCATTGCATGTGGATGTTTTGCGTCAAAATAGGCAGCATCTCCTGCCTGCATCAGCACTTCTTGGTTGCCGATGTATAATATCATGCTTCCGTCAATAATATAATCAAACTCATGCCCTTCATGGGTATTCATATGCTTTTTTGCGTCCACATCTTTGGGCTCGACAGTCACCATAAACGGCTCCATTTTCTTGTTTTTAAAAATGTAAGCCAAATGCTCGTATTTATATTGTTTGCGGCGCTCCAGTTTAAGTCCAGTCCCTTTTTTGACGAAAGAACATACGGAAAGCCGCGGTGTTTCGCCAGTCATCAGATCGACGATGTCCACTCCAAGCTTGCCGGCCACCGAGTACAGAAAAGAAAAAGAAAAATCATGTAGACCTTTTTCATATTCCAAATACTGCGCCTCACTCAAACTGACTGCATCTGCCATTTCTTTTATGGGAATTTCCAAAATTTCTCTTAAGTCTTTAATTCGCCGCGCGATCATCAATATCTTTTCTTCCAACCCGATCACTCCCTTTTATCGCATAGATTGATTTATAAAATTAAAACGCCCCATATTTCGACGGGCGAATGTAGTCGTATCTGGCCATTAGCGAAAAGCCTTAATATGTTGTTTTCAACCGCATCTGACTCTGTGGATTGACACCAATCGTAACATAGCGTTAATCGAAAGTCAATGCCGGCAGGCGGCGATTAGCCCACACGGGGATAATGCTTTTAATCATTAGCAGAATCTTTTGCAGCCTTTTAAAGCTGCTTGAGAAACGTAGTATTATTAGGCGAAAAAGCTCTAAAAGTGCTGTATTGGGTTTTTGCTTGATTATAATTGTTTGGCAATAATAGTATTGGGGTAAAAAACCGGAATAATAACAGATTTTTTGAAACAAAATATTAATGTCGGGCAACTAAAAAAAGTATGGATGGCATCATGAATTTTGTTCTTTTTATTTTATCGGTTCTGCTATTGCTGGTAGTCTATATTTTCACCCAAACCATCAGGTTTCGTTTGCTATTAAATCTGGATACATCAGGTTTTGGATTCCATATATTGTGCCTGTACCCTTTTCTGGAAATAAAAATTAAGATTATCGATGACCAGCCTTTTTTGCTAGTTCATTTTTTTAAAATAACCATATATAGAAAGCAGTTAATGCTTCAAAAGAAAACAGGTACCGGTAAACGTCTGCTTCGGTCGGCAGATGTCAAAAATATTAATGTTAACACCCGATACGGACTTGATAATCCATTTTCCACAGGCATATTGTGTGGCGCACTTAATATTGCCGTAGCGTGTATGAATATCGGGGAGGTATTACAATTTCCTAATTTTATATCAGGAGATGAATTTTTTTATATTGACGCAACAGCTGATATGAACGTGGGGCATACAATTTTTAATTTTGTAAAAAATAAAAAAGGAGGAAGAGATAGTGGAAACAAATATAACGCAATACGTGGATAATTTATTTGCCAACATGGAAAATTTCACCCAAAAGGATGGACTAATCGGCAAACCCGTTATGCAGGGAGACAAAACATTTATGCCGGTTATGTCCATTACGCTTGGGTATGGCGGCGGAGATACGCACGCTAAGAGCAGCAAACAAAATACTACAGCATTAAGTTCTGGTATGTCAGGCAATATGATGACCGGCGCACTGGGAATCGGTGCAAAGCTTTGCACTGATGCGGTTATCGTGATCGACAAAGATAATGTCATGCTGGCTTCGGTTAGCCCTCAAGGGACTGTCAGCCAGATGATTGACAAAATTCCCCAGATAATTGGCAAAACTCAGGCACAACAAAGCAATCAACCGCCGCCTCAGCCTTAATAAAATTTTTGTCGATAAACCCTTAAACTCACCGAGAACACAAAAACGCCCGGGGAAACCCGGGCGCCTTCTATATTAATTTTAAAAAGCAATGGTGGAGACAGCTGGATTCGAACCAGCGGCCTCCTGCATGTGAAGCAGGCGCTCTAACCGGCTGAGCTATGCCTCCTTATTTGATTGTACTGCAAATTTGATGCAAATATTTCACTTATTTATTATACTGTTTTTTTATATATATTCAACCTTTTTTATTGATTTATTTTATCTAGATTCTAACGGCAATTACAGTATTAAATACAATTAAACAAATAAAGATTGAGCAATACCAAATAATATAATATAATATTAAGGCAAATAATTATCATATACCCCGACTCAAACAATCCGACTTATTCAGTTTGTCTTAACTCTAAAACATTGACCTGCCAAGAAGGCAGCGGCGCTGGGTTTGAAAAAATTCATTTGAAAACTCATAACAGTGTTATACAACGATATTAAGGAGAAAGAGATATGAAAGCGAATGATGCTATTTTGACTGACTACCAGAGAGCAAAGGTCGATTATATGAGCCTTAATGTTAATACAGATGATGCGATCAATATCTTAAAGGGCCTGCCGCTTTCCATCCACTGCTGGCAGGGAGATGACGTAACTGGATTTGAAACGGAGGGCAGCTTAACCGGAGGGATCATGGCCACCGGCAACTATCCGGGCAAGGCAAGGTCGGGCGATGAATTAAGAGACGATATTGATAAGGCATTTTCACTAATACCCGGCAAAAAGAAGGTGAACCTTCACGCCATGTATGCCGAATTTAACGGCAAAAAAGCGGATAGGGATGAGATTGATGCATCGCATTTTTCAAACTGGATAAGTTGGGCAAAAAGTAACGGATATGGACTCGACTTTAACCCAACGATTTTTTCTCATAAAATGTTTAAAGATAACCTATCGCTAACCCATCCCGATAAAAAAGTGCGCAGGTTCTGGATAGAACATTGCAAGAGGACTCGTGAAATCGGTGCGGAATTTGGCAAACAACTGGGCCAGCCCTGCGTCAACAACGTCTGGGTTGCTGACGGGATGAAAGATATGACTGCCGATCGGATGGGTTATAGGCAAAGGCTTTTCGATTCGCTGGATGAAGTATTTGAAATCAAATATGATCAAAGCCATCTTGTAGATGCGGTGGAAAGCAAGCTATTTGGCATAGGATCCGAAAGCTTTGTACCGGGTTCTTTTGAGTTTTATCTGGGATATGCGATTAAGAACAATATTGTACTTTGCCTTGATTCCGGCCATTTTCACCCAACGGAAACAATTGCGGACAAAATCAGTGCCGTTTTGATTTATCTTGAAAAAATACTGCTGCATGTTTCAAGGGGCTTGAGGTGGGACAGTGACCATGTCGCCGCGCTGACAGATGACACGAAGCTGATCGCGCGCGAATGCATACATGCAGGAATGGACAGGGTTTATTGTGCACTTGATTATTTCGATGCGAGTATCAATCGGATAGCGGCCTGGACTATCGGCGCGCGAGCATTTTTAAAAGCGGTTTTGATTGCGCTTCTTGAGCCGGCAGCCATCAGGCAAGCTGAAGAGAATTTTGATTATACTACGCGCCTTGCGCTGATGGAGGAAGCCAAGCAGCTGCCATTCGGTGCTGTCTGGGATCGGTTTTGTATTGAATGCGGTGTTCCGGCGGGTTCGGACTGGCTCACTGAAGTAAAGCGCTACGAGCAAGACGTATTATCAAAACGCTAGATACTTAAGGAGATTGGCATGAGAACAAGAAACTTTATTGCGGCAGATCTTGGAGCGAGCAACGGACGGACTATACTCGGCCGGTTTAACGGCAAAAAGTTTACGCTTACGGAACTTAATCGCTTTAACAATAATTATATTCGTATCGGAGACGCTTATTATTGGGATGTGCTATATCTTTATACGTGCATCAAACAAGGTATGCAAATTTATGCGGGCAAATACTCCGGCGCGCTTTCAGGGTTTGGCATCGATACATGGGGTGTTGATTTTGGCTTGATTGACAGGCAAGGCCGGCTAATCGGCAACCCGCGCTCGTACCGGGATCCGAGAGGTGCAAGGGGCTTCCGATTTTTTTACGATAAGTACGATGAAAAAACGGTTTTTAACTTAACCGGGATTGCGAACCTTGCCATTAATACCGCATATCATCTGCATGATATGGTGGTCAGCAAAGACCCGCAGCTTGAAATCGCGGACAAATTGCTGTTGATTCCAGATCTACTAAGCTATATGTTTAGCGGCACCATCTCGACGGAATTTACAAACGCGACAACAATGCAGATGCTAAGCCTTTCGGGAACTTGGTCGAAAGAGATGATTAAGATGGTTGGAATACCTGATACGCTGCTTTCCGATATACAAAAGAGCGGCGAGATCAAGGGGAGATTAATCGCATCAATCGCAAACGAGATAGGGTTTTCTGAGATCCCTGCCGTGATTTGCGTGGGCTCGCATGACACGGCTTCGGCGGTTGCATCAGTTCCGACCACCGAAGATGATTTTGCGTTTATATCTTCCGGCACATGGTCTTTGATTGGTGTGCTGTCGGATACGCCGATTATCAACGATCACGCGCATAATAACCATTTTTCCAATGAAGGGACTGTGGAAGGCCGATACCGTCCGTTACGCAATATCATGGGCTTATGGATCATACAATGCTGTAAACGGCAATGGGAACGCAAAGAAAAACTAGATTGGGATGATATTGTGAATATGGCTCGGACGGCGCCCGCTTCAAGTCGTTTATCAACGTCAACGACAAGATCTTCTTTGAGGGTGATAATATGCCGCAAAAAATACAGCAATATTGCCAGGATACGGGCCAGCCAATACCCGAAACAAAAGGCGAGATCGCCCGTGTCGTTTATGAAAGCCTGGCAATGAGCTACAGGGAAACATTTAAAGGGTTGGAAAAGCTCAAAGGAAAACGTATCAATACGCTGCACATTGTAGGTGGCGGCTCTAAGAACAGGCTGCTTAACCAAATGACGGCTAACGCTGTAGGCAGGCCGGTGGTTGCCGGGCCGTCTGAAGCTACAGCAGTGGGTAATCTGATGGTGCAGGCGATGGCTATGGGTGAGGTCAGGGATTTATCAGAGATGCGTGAGGTCGTTTTAAATTCGTTTGATGTGGAAAGATATGAACCAATAGAGACCGGGCGATGGACAGATGCACACGAAAAATATAAAAAAATTATTGAGGTAAGCTGACCGCCTTTATTGTTTATCCCATAGGTTCTTTTGCATATTGTGTTAGTATAATATAAGGATAGTGGATATTTAGATTGCATAAGAATAAAAAACATTAAATATTCTTATTCAAATAATGAAATCTTCCGGAAAGAGTACAAAGTTTAAACATTGAATATCAAAATAAACGAGAATCGGGGTTTGATATGCAAAAAGCAAGGCTTGGAAAAAGCGGACTTTGGGTGTCAAGATCATCATTTGGCTGTCTGCCCATACAGCGGGTGGAATTAAAAGAGGCCGTTCGCTTGCTTTGTAAGGCGTATGATTCAGGATTCAACTTTTTTGATACCGCCAGAATTTATACAGACAGCGAGGAAAAGCTAGGCTGCGCCTTCCAAAATAAAAGGCAAAGCGTTTTTATTGCAACCAAGACTCAGGCAAAAAACGCAAATAGCCTTTGGAAAGATCTTGAAGTAAGTTTAAAAACGCTTAAAACGGATTATATTGATTTATATCAATTGCATAACCCGTCTTTTGTGCCGTTGCCCGGCGGGGAAGACGGCATTTATGATGCGTTAATTGACGCAAAGAATAAAGGTTTGATAAGACATATTGGTATAACGAGCCATGTTCTAGATGTTGCAAAGCAGGCGGTGCGCTCTGGTCTGTATGAAACATTACAGTTTCCGTTCTCTTGTTTGTCAAGCAAATCTGATGAAACATTGGTTAAACTTTGCAATCAAGAGGATATCGGGTTTATTGCGATGAAAGCACTCAGCGGCGGGTTGATCAAAAATATTAAAGCGAATTTTTGTTATTTATCTTCATTCGAGAATGTCGTGCCGATTTGGGGTATACAGATGGAAAGCGAATTAGAAGAATTTATTTCTTTAGAAAAGAATCCTCCGGCCTATAATGAAAGGATACGTTTGGAAGTTGACAAAGAGCGCAAAGAATTGAGCGGCGAATTTTGCCGCGGTTGTGGGTACTGTTTGCCTTGTCCAGCCAAAATCAGCATACCTATGGTAGCAAGGATGGATAAGTTTCTCAGCCGTGGGGTTGTAAGCCAATATACCACACCGGAATGGATAAACAAAATGGTACAAATAGAGGATTGTATTCTTTGCGAGCAATGCGAATCAAAATGCCCGTATCAACTCAAACCATACAAGCTTATTAAAAAGCAGCTAGATTTTTACCGTAGATTTTGCGCTGAGAATAACATTCCCCAAAAAGCTGGCGTTTAACAGTATATTTTGCAGGTACAAAAACGATCCTCAAAAATATTTAGACGAATATCTACCTCACGTATCAATTTTTCTGCAGGTGCGGCCTTGCGAAAATTCTACGTCAAGTATTGCCTGCTGAGGTTTGATAGAATCCTTATGAACGATAAAATTAAACATAGTTTCAGCTAGTGCCCTCGTATTCTGTCTAACTGTCGTTAATGGAGGGAAAAAACTGCTTTCATCAATGCCATCCATACCGCAAATTGAATATTTGCCGGGGATTTCAACATTGTACGAAAAAGCTTTTAAAATAAAACCCCTTGCCATTGCGTCATTTGCAGCGATAATAGCGGTTGGCGGGTCATCCAATAAATTAAAATAATCAAATGCGTCCATACCGCTTGGCTCGGAAAAATTGCCGATATAAACATAGCTTGGTTTATGCGGTAAATGGTGTTTCGCCATATTTGATAAGTAGCTGTTATACCGGGCATTTGCAGAGCTCATGAAAACTGGTCCCCGAATAAAACCGATTTTCCGATGCCCCAGATTATAAAGGTAATCAAATAATAGCGTAATGCCCTGAAAGTCATTAGAGCCTACTATATAACAATTTTGGTTGTTGCTTATTTTTCTATCCAGTAATACGATTGGCATATCAAAATCGTTTGCTGACTCTGAACAAATTCCAATTTCTTGCTCCCATCCTTCGGAACGCCCTGCTGTAAAAATTACTCCTGCGGCACGGATGCTTTTACAATATTGAAAATATTTTTTTTCTATTTCAAACGAAGTGCCGGTATCGCATATTAATAGAGTATAGCCATTTTCCAGAGCAAGATGGTTTAAGTGCTGTATCACACTTATATAAAATGGCAGTCGGAGATCAAGAACCATAAAACCAATCGATTTGGACGTTCCAGAAATAAAATCACGGGCAAGTTGATTTGGTATGTAATCGTATTTGTTTATGATATCTAATACTTTAGCACGAGTCTCGGGTGAAGTAAGTTTGGGGGAATTAATTACGCGTGATACAGTTGCCGTTGATACTCCTGCTAACTTCGCGATTTCTCGAATGCCCAATTTTGTTTTACGTTGCACTTATACCCTCCAAATATTTCTGAGTTGCTTTGTAATTGTATAGTATTATCAAAAATGTGTAAAGTAAAATAAAAAAATGGTTGACTTTTCACAAAAGTTATGGCATTATCAATATACATTAATTATTTACATATAAGGACAAATAGTCTCATATTGTTACGTTAAATTGAAATAGCTTACAGTTATGCACAAAGAGTTGCAAATTATTTTAAGGATTAATGTAACCAGTTACATAAAAATGTAACCGTTTGCGGGAACCTTACAGGACGGATCGAAGGAGCTTTGTTTTAAAGAAGGATAGTATCAAAATATTTTAAAATTGTTGGCCTTAAAAATTTGGTTTATCAAAGATTGATAAGAACAGGAGATAATTATGACTAAATTGATGGATGCTGTCATTTTTGAATCAATTGGAAAAGCCGCAGTAGTAAAGAAGCCTATTCCCTGTATATCAAAATCAACAGATGTCCTGCTTAAAGTTGAAATCGCAAGCATATGCGGAACAGATATGCATATTTTGAGTGACCCGCCGGGTTTTCCTGCAAAAATGGGTACGATTATAGGGCATGAATATATCGGTGAAATAGTTGAGCTTGGGAATGAAGTAAAAGACTTTAAAATTGGAGACAGGGTGGCTCTAGACCCAAACCTCTCTTGTGGAAGTTGTTATTATTGCAAAATGGGCAAACCAAACATGTGTAAGAACTGGATTTGTTTAGGTATAGATTTGGACGGCGGTTTTGCGGAATATAGTCTTGTACCGTCAAAGGCAATATTTAAAATCAGCAAGGATCTTCCTGCTGAAGTAGCTATATTTGCAGAACCGTTAGTATGTATCGCGAATTCAATGGAAAAAATACAACTGGAAGTCGGTGAAACTGCACTGGTTCTAGGAGCGGGTCCAATCGGGTTATACTTCATAATGATGTTAAAAGCAGCGGGAGCCAGAAAAATAATTGTATCTGAGATGTCCGAATTCAGAACAAAATATGCCTATGAATGTGGTGCGACAATCGTTGTAAACCCAATGAAGGGGAATCTTAAAGAAATCATTAATAATGAAACCGAAGATGGCGTTGATGTCAGCGTGGATGCAGTCGGGACATTAATCAATGATGCAATTATAAATACCAGGTGTGATGGAAGAATATTATTATTTGGCATGAATTCTAAGAGCAAACAGGAAATATGCCAGTTTGATATCACTAAAAAAGACCTAAAGATTTTAGGCAACAACATTTCTACATATAAGTTTAGTTCGACAATAAACCTTCTAGAAAGCAGAATATTACCTCTTGAAAAATTAGTGACACATAGATTGTCTCTTAAAGACATACATCAGGGATTTGAAGCAATGAGACAAGGAGAGGCTTTGGAAGTCGTTTTGTATCCTTAGATTTATTTTCCAAAGCGTTTTACGGCGACTGATGAATCAGTTAAGAATTTAGGTTTATTATAAAACCTAAAAAAAGTTTAGGATGTATGTGTAATAACGCAAATGAATCATGATTATTATGATATTTGCGTTTAATAAAAAAGGAGGAAGAACGATGAAACTTTTAAAAACATGGATAGCAGTCTTGGTATGTCTTATAATGGTGGCTGGTATGGTTGGCTGTGCCAACCCAGCTGCAAGCAATGCGAACACGGCTCCCGGCGAAAACGTAAAACCGGGTACAGAAGACAAAGCTCCACAAGATGATACCACTGGTCAGGAACCCGCCAAAGAACAGATTAAAATCGGGGTCGTTTTAAAATCTTTAAGCGATAGCTTTTGGGTCAGAGTATCAGACGGAATAAAAAGCGCATCGAAAGAAAACAATGTTGAACTCATTTTAATGGCGCCGGATACACCAAATGACTCGGCCCAGCAGCTGCGAATTATGGAAGATATGATTACTCAGCAAGTTGACGGTATTGTACTTGGCCCGGCTGGTTCAAAAGAACTTGTTTCTGCTGTTAAGAAAGCAAACAGCGCAAATATCCCTGTTGTCGTTATCGACACAAAACTTGACGAGGAAGAAATGGCAAACCAGGGCGCAACGATTGAAGCCTACATTGGGTCTGATAATGTAGAAATTGGAAGGCAGAGCGGAGAGGCATTGGCGCAATTGCTGGGTGGAAAAGGGAAAGTTGCCGAAATTGAAGGTTTGAATGGCCATGAATCTAGCATTGCGCGTTGTCAAGGGTTTGAAGAGGCAATGGCAAAATATAAAGACATTGAAATAGTTGCTAAACAACCGGCTGATTGGGATACAAATAAAGGCTTTACTGTCATTCAGAATATCGTTCAGGCAAATCCGGATTTGGCAGGTGTCTGGGTGGCAAGTGACCTTATGGGAGTAGGAGGAGCACAGGCAATAAAACAAGCCGGCAAGGCAGGCGAGATTATATTGGTAGGCGTTGATGGTATGCCCGAAGCCGTTCAAGATATCGGAGAAGGCCTATATGCAGCAACACTCGCACAGCAACCTGAAGAAATGGGTTCTAGCGGTATAGAGGCTATTATTAAGATTAAAAATGGCGAAACGATTGAACCGGTTATTTATACTTCGCTATTGTTGATTGATGAATCCAATTACGAAAAATATCTGAAATAACAGAAACCATGCCGGAGTTCTTTAGGAAGGGCTTCCAATAAGGAAGCCCAACCCTTTTTAATGTAAGATATCAAAAATTACTTGCATACAACATTCTAATTTCCGATGGCGAGGGGGAAATAATGTGACAAATGATATTATCGTAAAAATGGAAGGAATAAACAAAAACTTTCCGGGAGTAGCTGCTCTGCAAAACGTAAACTTTGAATTACACAAAGGAGAAGTTCATGTATTGCTGGGTGAAAATGGTGCCGGAAAATCGACATTAATCAAGATTCTTGGCGGAGTATATCCCAAAGACTCAGGTAAAATATTTTATGATAATAATGAAGTGCATTTTAGTAGTGTAAGGCAAGCAATTAAGCTTGGCATTAATATCATATATCAAGAATTGAATCTAATCAATAATTTAACCGTTGCTGAAAATATTTTTCTTGGGGAAGAAATACGGAAAAATGGGGTTATAAACTGGAAGAGGATGTATAGCGAGTCTCAAAAATATCTTGACGATTTAGAGTTAAACATTAGCTCCAAAAGTAAAATCCGTGATTTGGGTATTGCGGAAAAACAAATGGTCGAAGTGGCTCATGCGATATCAAAAAAATCTAAA